>NZ_JBXASW010000052.1:0-42180 GCF_058809745.1 Variovorax sp. MPBD4-3 | reverse complement strand
CCGCCCCCGGTTCCGCTGCGCGATCGTCTCCCCGCGCCCATCGCCAACCTGATCTTCGGCGGCAACATGCTCGTCAAGCTCGGCGTGCTGATCCTGTTCCTTGGCCTGGCTTTCCTGCTGCGCTACACGGCCGAACGCGTGACAGTGCCGATCGAATTGCGCTACGCGGCGGTGGCGCTGGTCGGCGCCGGCCTGCTGGTGCTGGGCTGGCTGCTGCGCAACAAGCGCGCGGGCTATGCGCTGATCCTGCAGGGCGCGGGCATCGGCGTCTTCTATCTCACGACGCTCGCGGCCATGAAGCTCAGCGGGCTGCTGCCGGCCAGCGTCGGCTTCGCATTCCTGTTCGGCGTGGCGGTGCTGAGCGCGGCGCTGGCGGTGCTGCAGAACGCGCCGGTGCTGGCGATCGTCGCGGCGCTCGAGGGCTTCGCCGCGCCGGTGCTGGCGTCCACCGGCTCCAACCAGCCGGTGGGGCTCTTCACCTACCTGCTGGTGCTCGATGTCGGCATCGTGCTGATCGCGTGGTTCCGGGCCTGGCGCGTGCTCAACCTGATCGGCTTCGTCGGCACTTTCACGCTGGCGGCCGGCTGGGCGCACAAGTACTACACCGACGACCAGTACGCGACGGTGCAGCCCTTCCTGATCGTCTTCTTCCTGCTGTTCACCGCCATCGGCCTGCTGTTCGCGCGCCGCACGCTGTTCGACGCCCCGGTGCAGCCCGCCCAGCCGCTGGCCACCCGCGCGCTCGACACCCTGCGCCGCGCAGGCCGTGTCGACAGCTCGCTGGTGTTCGGTACGCCGATGGTCGCGTTCGGCATGCAGGTCCTGCTGATGCGTCCGTGGGAATACGGCGCCGCGTTCTCGGCGATGGCGCTCGCGGCCTTCTATCTCGTGCTGGGCCGGCTGGTGTTCGCCACGCAGCCCAAGGGGCTGGCTTTGCTCGCGGAGGCCTACGCCATCGTCGGCGTGATCTTCGGCACCCTCGCGATTCCGCTGGGCCTCGAAGGGCGGTGGACCGGCGCCGCCTGGGCGGTCGAAGCCGCGGGCATGTACTGGCTGGGCGCGCGGCAGCAGCGGGTGTATGCGCGGGCCTTCTCGTTCGTGGTGTTCGCCGGCGCCGTGCTGAAGCTGTTGGAGGCCACCCGGCTCGACGCAGCACCGGGGCATCCTTTGCTCGACGGTTCGGTGATCGGCCCGGTGCTCGTGGCCGTGAGCGCGTTCGCGATGTGGGCCATCCACCGCCGCGCCCGGCTCGACGAGGACAAGGGCGTGGAGGCCGTGGCCGGCGGCGTCCTGCCGTGGCTCGGCATGGCCGCGCTCACGCTGCTGCTGTGGCAGTGGTGGACGCCGCCGTGGGCCGCCGCTGCAACGGCGGTGCTCGCCTCGGTCACCTTTGCGGTGGCGATCCGCTTCGCGTTGTCGCCGCTCGCGCGGGTGAGCTTCGGCATGCAGGCGCTGGCGGTTGCGGGATTCATCGCGACGCTGCACCGCACCGGCGAAGTCGTCGACGGGCGCGTGCTCGAAAGCGGATGGCAGGGTGCCGTGGCGGCCACTGTCATCGCGCTCAGCGTGCTCGGCAGCGCCGCGTGGTCGATGCTGCAGGCGCATCGCGCCGCGTTGGCGCGCGGCGTGCAGCCGGTGTGGTCGACGGGCAATGTGGTCGGCGTGCTGGCCGGCGTGAGCCTGCTGCATCTGGCGATGCTGTTCCAGCTGAGCCTCGCGCAGGCCGCGCTGCTGTGGCCGCTCACCGCCACGGTGGTGCTGTGGGTCGCGCTGCGCATGGCGCATTTCCCGCTCGCCGCGCTGGCCGGGGTGCTGCAGGTGATCAGCGCTCTCGCATTCGGCGCGACCCAGTCGGCTGGGCTCGATGCAGCCGGCGCACCGGCCTTCGCCAGCCTGCGTTTCTGGACGCCCGTGGTGCTCGGCCTGGCCGCATTGCTGGCAGGCGACTGGCTGCGCGACGAAGCGCGGCCTCGCATGAGCGAGCCTGCCGGCTCGGCGCGGCAGCGCTGGGCCAATGCGTGGTGCGCCATCCCTGTGGTGCTGTGGACGCCGGTGGTCTGGGGGCTCGGCTGGTGGCTGTTCGGCATGCTGGACGAAAGCGTTCGCGTGCTGGATCGCCACGGGTTGTCGATCTACGTGCCGGCGGCTGCGACGGCCGTGGCGCTCGTCACCTCCGCGCTGGCGGCGCTGGTCGCGCATCGCCGCGATTGGCAGCAGCTGGGCAGGGCGACCATCGCCACCTTGCCGGGCTTCGGCCTGATCGCGGCCTTTTGCATCGTGGGCGGGCCGACGCTGTTCTACGTGCCGTCGGGCGCGCTGGGCTGGATCGCCTGGCCCCTTGCGCTGGCCTGGCATCTGCGCCTGCTGCGCGCGCAGAAGCAGTGGTTCGAGACCGCGACGTTGACGCCTTTCCATGTCGCCGGCTTCTGGCTCTTCCTGCTGCTGGCCGCGCGCGAATGCCAATGGCAGCTCGGCCGGGTCGGCGCCGAGTGGTCGAGCTGGCAGCTGCTGGGCTGGGCGATCGTGCCGGCGCTGGTGCTGTGGGCGATGCGCTCGCGCGTGCTGCTGCAACGCTGGCCGCTGGCCGAATACCGCGGCGCCTACCTGGAGCTGGCAGCGACGCCGGTGGCCGCATACCTGCTCGCCTGGGTGTGGGTGACGAACGCCGTTAGCCCCGGCGACGCGGCGCCGCTGCCCTATGTGCCGGTTATGAATCCGCTCGAACTCGCGCAATGGCTCATGCTGTTCGCGCTGGTGCTGTGGTGGCGTGCGCTGCCGACGGCGTCGTTCGCACGCGTGCAGCCGATGGTCGCGAAGGGCGCGGCCGGTTTCACCGGGCTTGCGCTGCTCACCGGCATGGTGCTGCGCACCTGTCACCACTATGCGGGCGTCGAATGGCGCTTCGATGCGCTCTATGCCTCATGGCTCACGCAGGCCGCGCTGTCCATCACCTGGGCCGTCTGCGGCGTGGTCGCGATGGTGCTCGGCCATTCGCGCCGGGTGCGCACCCTGTGGGTGGCTGGCGCGGCGCTGCTCGGCGTGGTGGTGCTGAAGCTGTTCTTCGTCGAACTGGCGGACCGAGGCGGCCTGTTCCGCATCGTGTCGTTCATTGCGGTGGGAGCCCTGCTCCTGCTGGTGGGGTATTTCGCGCCCGTGCCGCCGAAGCGGGAAGAGGCACAGGATGCGTCGGAGAAGTCGCCGACGGAAGGAGGGGTTGCATGAGCCGAGATCTTTCTTCCATGCGGGCGCTCCGCGCGGTCACCGCGCTCCTGGCCGTGATGGCTGGGAGCGCCGTCGCGCAACCGGCGACCAGCGCGCCCATCACACTGCAAGGCCCCGGGCCTTACCACCGTCTCACGCTGCCGCTGTCCATCCATGGCCGCGCCGCCTATGCCGACTTGCGCGACCTGCGGGTGCGCAACGGCGCCGGCCATGCGGTGCCCTACGCATGGCTGCGCAGCGAAGCCGCGACACCACGAATCGCCTCGCGGAACGTGCCGATCTTCGCGTTGCCCGGTGTCGATGCCAGCGCGGCATCCGGCGATGCGGCGCTCGCCTTCACGGTGCGCCCCGACGGCTCCCTGGCGCTTGAAGGCAAGGCCGCCAGCCGCAAGGTGACCGACGCGGCCCAATGGCTCATCGACCTGAGCCGGGTCAAGGGCAGCCTGCTGCAGGCGCGCTTCGAGATCGCGCCCGACGCGCGCGGCCTGTTCGCTTTCCATCTGGAGGCCAGCGACGACCTGCGCCGCTGGCGCCCGGTGGGCGGCGAGGAGCAACTCGTGCGGCTGTCCCATGGCGGCCAGACCATCGAGCGCCTCGCGGTCGACCTGGGCAATTTGCGCACGCGCTTCCTGCGCTTGCGCTGGAGCGATCCGCAGCACGGCGTGGCGCTGACCGGCGTGGGCATCGACAGCGTGCAGGAGGTCGAACCGGCCGCGCCGCTCGAATGGTCTGCTTCGCTGAAGCCCGAACGCTGCGCCGCCGACTACTGCGACTACCTGCTGCCGCGCGGCCTGCCGCTGCAGAGCCTGCGCATCGACCTCGCCGACATCAACACCTTGGCGCAGGTCGCGATTTCTGGGCTGTCCGATCCCGCGCCCACGTCATCGGCCGTACAGCCGCGACCGGTGCCGCTCAATCCGCTTTACGCGCTGCGGCATCGGCAGCGCCAGCCGGTGCAACGCTCGGCCCTGGCGGATGAAACTCCGCTGGTCGACACCGTGGTTTACCGGCTCGCGCAGGCCGGCGGCGAAGCGCGTTCCCCGGTGCTGGCGCTCGACGGAGCGGCGCATGCGCGGTTGCGGCTGCGCACTTCCGGTCCCGTGAGCATGCTTGGCGCCACGCCGCCGACCATCTCCGTGGGCGCGGTGCCGCGCACGCTGGTGTTCCTGGCGCAGGGAGCGGCGCCGTTCTCGCTGGCATGGCGCTCGGCGCCGGAAGCCGCGGGCAGCGTGGAAGGCGCGGAGCCCGGTGCGCCGCTGGCGCTGTCCACGCTCATTCCCGGCTATGCGGCTGACAAGCCCGTTGCCGCCGACGGTGCATCGGTCGTGCTGCCCCTGATGAGCGTTGCCGCCGCCGTGGCGCCGGCTGTCCAGGCGCAAACCGCTCCCATGCAGGCGTCGTCGCGCAAATGGTGGCTATGGGGGGCTCTGGGTGCCGGCCTGCTGCTGCTGGCCGGCATGGCGTGGTCGCTGTTCGCGAGCCTGCGCAAGGCAAGGGAGCAGGCCGCGGGCGACTGATTTCAGTTCGGGTCGAAGGTGTCGCGGAAGGTGAACCAGGTAGAGCTCAGCGACATCGCCGCGAGCACCAGCGCCGTGCCGATGATCAGGATGTTGCCCACCGCCAGCGCGGCGCCGCCGGCGCCCAGTGCGCCCACGCCGACCAGCACCGTTGCCACCAGCCCCATGCCGATGCCGGCAATCAGGAACACGCCGAACCACGCGATGCCGAACAGCGCATAGGCGCCGAAGTTGCGGAACAGCGCGACGATGCTGAAGAAAATGCTCTTCACCGGCTCCACGCGGTGCCAGTGAATCAGCGCCGGCGCGTGCCACATGGCCAGCGACAGCGGCAGGTTCAGGCACATCAGCAGCATGCGCGAGAGCTGGAAGTCGCTGCTGGCAATGATCTCGGGCGTCAGCGGATCGTCAAGCAGATAGGCCTTTGCGAGCTGCCCGCCGTCGACCAGCGCGGTCAACAGCACGGCCAGCACGAAGTAGATGGCTGAAATGACGCCCAGCACCAGCAGCGCGCGCCACTCGGCGCGCATGGCGGAAAACACCGCCACGAGCATTGCCGAACCCGTGGGGCGCCGTGCATCGCCCGCGCGGCCGGCGCCCTCGGCGTTGTCGGTGTATGCCACCGACGTGGCCACCATCAGGCCCAGCGTCATGAACGGCACCAGCGCCGGCGCGATGATGCTGCCGATCACCGGCAGGATCGACACCGTCGACATCATCGCCATCAGCAGGAAGAACAGCGAGATGAAGGCCAGCGGCTGCCGCCAGAAGGTCTTGAGTCCGAGGCGGACCCATTCGGCGCCGGTTCGCGCCGGCACGAGGTTGAGTTTCATGGGTGAGGGTCAGGCTGCCATGAGCGGCGCGAGCGCCTGGGCCATGGCATGCGGGTGGGTGGCGCGGTCGCGCAGCACGCGCTCGAAATGCGCGGGGTCGTGGGGCTTGAGCATGCTCGCCTCGCGCGGCAGGTGGAAGTCCCAGAGGCGCGAGATCCAGAAGCGCAGCGCGGCGGCGCGCAGCATCGCGGGCAGCAGCGCGCGCTCGGCCGCGTTCAGCGGGCGCACGGTTTCGTAGGCGGACAGCAGTGCCTCGGAATGCTCGGCGTCGTGCCGGCCGCTCGGCAGGTCGATGGCCCAGTCGTTCAGGCACACGGCCAGGTCGAACAGCCAGGTGTCGGTGCCGGCGAAATAGAAGTCGAACACGCCGGTCAGGCGAGGCGGGGCGCCATCGTCGTTGTCGCCGGTTGCGAACATGACGTTGTCCCGGAACATGTCGGCATGCACCGGCCCGCGCGGCAGTGCCGCATAGGTCGACGATTCGGCGACGTGGTTCTGGTAGGCCAGCTCGGCGCGCAGCAGCGTCGCCTGCGATTCCTCGATATACGGCAGCACCACCGGCACGGTCTCGTTCCACCAGGGAAGGCCGCGCAGGTTGGGCTGGATGCGGGGGTAGTCGCGGCCCGCGAGGTGCATGCGCGCGAGCATCGCGCCCAGTTCGGCGCAGTGGGCGGGGCCGGGCGCCAGCTCGCTGCGGCCTGAAAGCTTCTGGACCACCGCGGCCGGCTTTCCTGCGACGGTGTGCAGCAGGTCGCACGCGGCTTCGGCGGTGCCTGCGGCGGGGGATTGCCCCTTCCTGGCGGCCTTCTCGGGCGCTGGCGGCTCGGCCACAGGCGCGGGCACCGGCAGGCCGGCGCTCGCCAGGTGCTTCATCAGGCAGAGGTAGTAGGGGAGCTGCTCGGCGCTCAGGCGCTCGAACAGCGTGAGCACGAACTCGCCGGACTCGGTGGTCGCGAAGTAGTTGGTGTTCTCGATGCCGCCCTCGATGCCGCGCAGCTCGCGCAGCGGGCCCAGGCCCAGGCGTTGGACGAGCGCGTCTGCCTCGCCGAAATCGACTTCGGTAAAAACTGCCATGACGGGGCTCAGCGCCGCGTTGCGCTTGCTGCTGCGGAAACGGAGAGGCGCACGGTCATCAGAACTTCATCACGTTCCAGACGCGGGGGCCGTTGGCGCCCGTTTCCGTGGAGCCCTGGCGACCGGTGGCCGCGTCGGCCGGGAGCACTTCGTAGCCGGGCATGTTCGACTTGGGCTTGACGTTGATGCTCTGCGTGCGGCCGCCGTAGCGGACTTCGTCGACGGTGGCGGCGCTGTCCTCGGTGTGCAGGTTCTCCACCTTCTGGTTGCGCCGGCCTTCGGCGGCTTGCTCCTGATTTTGTAGCGGATCGCCCGGCGGAGCGGCGGCCGGCGCGGGCGCAGGCTGCTGCGCGTGCACGGTGGCGGCAAACGGGGTTGCGAAAGCCAGCGCCAGCAGGATGCGGCGGGCGACCAGGAGTGTGGAGCTAGGCATGCACTGATTGTAGGCGTGCGCCTGCACGGGGGTGTCGGTTTGCACCTCGTTCCGGTGTGGTTCCGCAGGCCAGTGCGGGCACGGCAAAATGACCCGATGACCGACAAGAAAACGCTGCTGCTCGTGGATGGCTCGAGCTACCTCTACCGTGCCTTCCATGCCATGCCCGACCTTCGGGCCGTGCCCGGCGACCCGAAGAGCCCGGCCACCGGCGCCATCCGGGGAATGATCAACATGATGACCGCGCTGCGCCGCGAGGTCCGCGCCGACTACGCGGCCTGCATCTTCGACGCGCCCGGCAAGACTTTCCGCGACGACTGGTACCCCGAATACAAGGCCAACCGCTCGCCCATGCCCGACGACTTGCGCAGCCAGATCGACCCCATCCACGAGGTGGTCAGGCTGCTCGGCTGGCCCGTGCTCAGCGTGCCCGACGTGGAGGCCGACGACGTGATCGGCACGCTCGCCAAGATCGCCGCCGCGCAGGGCATCGAGGTGATCGTCTCCAGCGGCGACAAGGACCTGAGCCAGTTGGTCGACGAGCACATCACCATCATCGACACCATGAACGGCAAGAAGCGCGACGTGGCCGGCGTGACGGCCGAGTTCGGCGTGCCGCCGCACCTGATGGTCGACTACCAGACGCTGGTGGGCGACTCCGTCGACAACGTGCCCGGCGTGCCCAAGGTCGGTCCCAAGACGGCGGCCAAGTGGCTGCTGGAATACGGCTCGCTCGACGCGCTGGTCGAACGCGCCGCTGAAGTGAAGGGCGCCGCCGGCGAAAACCTCCGCGGCGCGCTCGACAAGCTGCCGCTGAGCAAGCGCCTGGTCACGATCCGCACCGACTGCGACCTCGATGGCCACGTCGCCGGGCTGCCGTCGCTCGAAAGCCTGCCGGTCGGCGCGCCGCAGACGGCCGAGCTCAAGCCCTTCTACGAGAAGTTCGGCTTCAAGAGCCTGGTGAAGACGCTCGAGGCACAGGAAGTGCCGCCCGAGCTGATCGAGGAAAGCATCAAGAAAAAGAAGGCCGGCGCCAAGGCCGGCAAGGACCAGGGCGGCCTGTTCGACGAGCCCGCCGACATGTCGGCGCTGGAGGCGGCCGCCCCCGCGAGCAATCTCAAGTACGACACCGTCATGACCTGGGAGCAGTTCGATGCGTGGCTCGCCAGGCTGGAGGCATCGGAGCTGGCCGCCATCGACACCGAGACCACCTCGCTGGACGAGATGGTCGCGCAGATCGTCGGCGTGAGCTTCAGCGTCACGCCCGGCGAGGCGGCCTACATTCCGCTCGCGCACAACTATCCCGATGCGCCCCAGCAGCTGCCCATCGACGAAGTGCTCGCCAAACTCAAGCCCTGGCTCGAGAACGGCGACAAGAAGAAGCTCGGCCAGCACATCAAGTACGACCGCCACGTGTTCGCCAACCATGGCATCGAGGTGCAGGGCTATGCGCACGACACCATGCTGCAGAGCTACGTGCTCGAAGTGCACAAGCCGCACGGCCTGTCGAGCCTGGCCGAGCGCCACCTGGGCCGCAGCGGCATCTCGTACGAAGACCTGTGCGGCAAGGGTGCGCACCAGATCCCGTTCAGCCAGGTCGACATCGCCAAGGCGGCCGAATACTCGTGCGAAGACAGCGATCAGACGCTCGACGTGCACAACACCCTCTGGCCCCAGCTGGAGCGCGACGAAAAGCTGCGCTTCATCTACCAGCTCGAAATGGATTCGAGCGAGGCGCTCTACCGCATCGAGCGCAACGGCGTGCTGATCGACGCGCCCACGCTGGCCTCGCAGAGCCACGAACTCGGCACGCGCATCATGGCGCTCGAGCAGGAGGCCTACGACATCGCCGGGCAGCCTTTCAACCTCGGCTCGCCCAAGCAGATCGGCGAAATCTTCTTCACCAAGCTGGGCCTGCCCGTGATCAAGAAGACGCCGAGCGGCGCGCCCAGCACCGACGAGGAAGTGCTCGAGAAACTGGCCGAGGACTACCCGCTGCCGGCCAAGATCCTCGAGCACCGCGGCCTGTCGAAGCTCAAGGGCACCTACACCGACAAGCTCGGCCAGCTCGCCAATCCGCGCACCGGCCGCGTGCATACGCACTATGCGCAGGCCGTGGCCGTCACCGGGCGCCTGAGCAGCAACGATCCCAATCTGCAGAACATCCCGATCCGCACGCCCGAAGGCCGCCGCGTGCGCGAGGCCTTCGTGGCGCCCGCCGGCAGCGTGATCGCGAGCGCCGACTACTCGCAGATCGAGCTGCGCATCATGGCCCACATCAGCGGCGACGAGTCGCTGCTGCGCGCGTTCACCGAAGGCATCGACGTGCACCGCGCCACGGCTGCCGAGGTGTTCGGCTCCACGCCGGGCGAGGTGTCGAGCGAGCAGCGCCGCTATGCCAAGGTCATCAACTTCGGGCTGATCTACGGCATGAGCAGCTTCGGGCTGGCCAGGAACCTCGGCATCGAGACCAAGGCCGCGGCGTCCTACATCGAACGCTACTTCGCGCGCTACCCGGGCGTGAAGGCCTACATGGACGAGACCAAGGCGCTGGCCAAGGAGCAGGGCTACGTGGAGACAGTGTTCGGCCGGCGCCTGTACCTGCCCGAGATCAACTCGCCCAACGGCCCGCGCCGCGGCGGCGCCGAGCGCGCGGCCATCAACGCGCCGATGCAGGGCACGGCGGCCGACCTCATCAAGCTCAGCATGGTGAAGGTACAGAACGTGCTTGACGAAGAGAAGCGCGGCACGAAGATGATCATGCAGGTGCACGACGAACTGGTGTTCGAAGTGCCCGAGGCAGAGGTCGAATGGGTGCGCACGGAAATCCCGCGCATCATGGCCGGCGTTGCCGCGCTGAAGGTGCCGCTGCTCGCCGAGATCGGCGTCGGCCCCAACTGGGACAAGGCGCACTGAAAACCACGCTCGAACACGAGACGAAAGAAAACACCTCCCCAATGAAATTCCCGCATCGCAAGTTCCTGCACACCGCCGTCTTTGCCGTCTGCGCCGCCACGCTCGGCACCGCCTTCGCCGCGCCGGACGCCCGCATCGCTGCGCTCGCCGCCAAGGAAAAGCCGGCGCTGCTCGAGACGCTGAAAGACCTGGTCTCCATCGAGTCGGGCAGCCGCGACCTCGAAGGGCTCGAGAAAATCTCGAACCTCATCGCCGACAGGTTCAAGGCGCTGGGCGGCGAGGTCGAGCTGATCGACCCCAGCGCCGAGGCCTACCGCATGGAAGACACGCCCGAGAAGATGGGCCGCGTGGTGCGCGCCACCTTCAAGGGCACCGGCAAGAAGAAGATCCTGCTGATCGCGCACATGGACACGGTCTACACCATCGGCATGCTCAACAAGCAGCCGTTCCGCGTCGAAGGCGACAAGGCCTACGGCCTGGGCATCGCCGACGACAAGCAGGGCATTGCCGTCATCACGCACATCGTGTCGATGCTGCAGGCGATGAAGTTCAAGGAATACGGCACGCTCACCGTGCTGATCAACGGCGACGAGGAAATCAGCTCGCCGGGCGCCCGCGCGCTCATCACGCGCATGGGCGCGGAGCACGACGCGGTCATGTCCTTCGAGGGCGCCTACGTCAAGGAAGACAAGCTCTCGCTTGCGACGGCCGGCATTGCCTCGGTCACGCTGCATGTCACGGGCAAGGCCTCGCACGCAGGCTCCGCGCCCGAGCTGGGCGTGAACGCGCTGTACGAGCTGTCGCACCAGATCCTGCAGATGCGCGACCTGTCCGACCCGGCCACGGGCCTCAAGATGAACTGGACCATCTCGAAGTCGGGCAGCAACCGCAACGTGATTCCGGCCAACGCCACCGCAGGCGCCGACGTGCGCGTGCTCAAGGTCAGCGACTACGACCGCATCGAGCAGCAGGTGAACGAGCGCGTGAAGAAGCAGCTGATTCCCGAAGCCAAGGTCCAGCTGAATTTCGAACGCCGCCGTCCGCCGCTGGAAGCCACGGACGCCTCGCGCGCCATGGCCCGCCATGCGCAGCAGATCTACAAGGACGAGCTCGGCCTGCCGCTGGGCGCCGACGACAAGGCCGCCGGCGGCGGCACCGACGCGGCCTTCGCGGCGCTGAAGACCAAGGCGCCCGTCATCGAGCGCTTCGGCCTGCAGGGCTTCGGCGCGCACTCGGCCGATGCCGAATACGTGCTGGTCGACTCCATCGAGCCGCGCCTGTACCTGGGCACGCGCATGGTGATGGACATCGCCCGCGGCAAGACAGCAGAAAAATGAGCTCGCCCCCAGTCTGCGCGCACTTCGTGTCGCTTCGCCAACCCCCTGCCGGGGGCAACACCGGTGGCCCGGCAAAGCCGGTTCCACGGTGTTCCGCGAAGAAGGCATGACCCACCGCTGATCATCATGCGCCTGCGCCACATCGAAGTCTTCAACGCGATCATGCTCACCGGCAGCGTGAGCGCGGCGGCGCGGCTCATCAACATCACGCAGCCGGCGGTCAGCCGCACCTTGCAGCATGCGGAACTGCAGCTGGGCTTTCCGCTGTTCCAGCGCGCCAAGGGGCGGCTGACGCCGACCACCGAGGCGCTCACGCTGTATCCGCACATCGAGCGGCTGTTCGCGCAGCTCGACGAGGTGCAGCGGCTTGCCGCCAACCTGCGCACGGCCGGCGACTCGGGCGAGCTGCGCATCCTGAGCGTGCTGGCGCTGAGCTACGAGATCCTGCCGCGCGCGCTCAAGGCCTTTCGCGAGCAGTACCCGGGTTATGCGATCACGGTCGAGTCGCTGCACTCGCCGCAGATCATGTCGGCGCTGCTGCTGCAGGAGGCCGACGTGGGCTTTGCGTTCAGCCCGGCGGTGCATCCTTCGCTCACGCAGGAGTCGCTGGCCGACAGCCGCATGGTGTGCATCGCGCCCAAGGGCATGCTGCCGCGCGCGCTGCTGCGCAACGGCTCGGTGGCGCTGCACGACCTGGTCGACCGGCCGGTGATCGGCCTGGACAGCCGCGACCCCGTCGGCACCAGCCTGAGCCAGGCCTGTCGGCAGGCCGGCGTGGGCTTCCAGCAGGCGGTGGTGACGGTGCAGACCTACCACGCGGCGCTGGCCATGGCGCATCACGGCATCGGCATTGCGCTGATCGACGGCTGCACCGCGCGCTCGGCCGATCGCGAGAAGGTCGACGTGCTCACGCTGGAGCCGCACATCCCGGTGCCGATACGGGCGCTTCGCTTCGCGGGGCGGCCCGATTCGGTGGTGGTGCGCGGCATCACGCGCTGCATGCAGCAGGCGCTGCAGGACGCCGTCTAGCGCGCTGTTCCGTTCGTGCCGGTCAATCCGCCAGCGCCCGCGCGATCCGCTGCGCGGAGCCGAAGGCCAGCGTGAACCCCAGCGCGCCGTGGCCGGTGTTGAACAGCATGTTCGACGGCGCGCTGTCCAGCCGGCCGATGATCGGCAGGCCCGTCGGCGTGGCGGGTCGCATGCCGGTCCAGGGGTGCAATGCTTCGAAGCGGCTCGCTTGCGGGAAGAGGGCGCGCGTCGCGGCCTCCAGCGCCTCGATGCGCGTGGCCGGAATGCGCGCGTCATGCCCCACCAGCTCGGCCATGCCCGCCACGCGCAGGCGCGAGCCGATGCGCGCGAACACCACCTTGCGCGCGCTGTCCGTCACGTTCACGCGCGGCGCCGCGCCGGGTGCGGGGTCGACATCGACCGTGATGCTGTAGCCCTTGAGTGGATACACCGGCAGGTAGGCACCGAGCAGGCGGCCCAGCCTGTGCGAGGCGGTGCCCAGCGCCATCACGAAGGCTTCGGCCTCCACGTCGCCATTGCTGGTGCGCACTGCGGCGATGCGCTCGCCGTTGCGCGCGAAGCCGTGCACGTCGGTGCCGAGCATGAAGCGCACGCCGCGTGCGCTCAAGGCGCGCATCAGCTCGGCGCACACCTTGAGGCAGTCGGCGGCACACTCGCTCGGCGTGTAGACAGCGCCAGCCATCCGCGCCCGATAGCCTGCCAGGGCGGGTTCGATGGCGACGCACTCGTCGGGCGTCACCAGCCGCTGTTCGCTGCCCATGGCGCGCTGCAGCTCCAGCTGCGCACGCGCGCTTGCCAGCGATGCCGCACTCGCATACAGCACCAGCTTGCCGGTGGCGGAGAAATCGCAGTCGGGCGAGATGTCGGCCCGCATCGCCTCGAAGCCCGCGCGGCTTTCGGCCGCCAGCGCCAGGAGCTGCGCCGTGGTGCGCTGCGAGGTTTGCGCGTTGCAGGCAGCCAGGAACGCCATGCCCCAGCGCCACTGCAGCGGATCGAGCTGCGGCCGCAGCTTGAGCGGCGAAGTGGGCGAGAGCAGCAGCTTGGGCAACTGCTTCCAGATCGACGGGTCGGCCAGCGGCTGCACATAGGAATAGCTGAGCTGCGCGCCGTTGCCGCCGCTGGCCCCGGCTCCCGGCGTCGCGCGATCGATCACAGTGACCTGGTGGCCCTGGCGTTCCAGCTGCCAGGCCGTGGCCAGGCCCACGATGCCGGCACCGAGCACACACACATGCATTGGGACAACTTTCCGGGAGTGATGAAGAAAGAAGAAAGAGGCGCGATGCAGACTTTAGAGCCGCGCGCCGCCCGCCGCCCATGCAAATAGCACGCCGCCCCATAGCCAAAGTGCATGCCCGGCAGACCCCGTCTTGCGCCCATAACCTTTGGGCATGGCCCGGGTTTCTATTGGAATTATTCGCCTGGGCCCGTCCTTCCTACACTGCCCTTCTGTTCAATCCAACCGAACGGAGCTCGAATGAAATCCTCTTCACTGATGGCTTCCATGGCCGCGGCGGTGCTCTTTGCCGGCACCGGCGCGCAAGCCGCCGACACGCTCGCCAAGATCGCCGAGTCCGGCAAGATCACGCTCGCCTACCGCGAGTCTTCGGTGCCTTTCAGCTACCTCGACGGCCCGGGCAAGCCGATCGGGTTTTCCGTCGAGCTTTCGAATGCCGTGGTCGAGGCGGTGAAGAAGAAACTGAACAAGCCCAACCTGCAAGTGGCGCTGATGCCCGTCACCTCGCAGAACCGCATTCCGCTGATCACCAACGGCACCATCGACCTGGAGTGCGGCTCCACCACCAACAACACTGCGCGCAGCAAGGACGTGGCCTTCGCCATCAATCATTTCTATACGGGCACGCGGCTGCTGGTGAAGAAGTCCTCGAAGATCAAGGACTACGCCGACCTCGCAAAGAAGACCGTGGCCAGCACCACCGGCACGACCAACGTGCTGGTCATGCGCAAGTACAACATCGAGAAGAACCTCGGCATGAACATCGTGCTGGGCAAGGACCACGCCGATTCGTTCCTGCTGCTGGAGAGCGACCGCGCCGTGGCCTTCGCGATGGACGACGTCCTGCTGTTCGGCCTGATCTCCAACGCGAAGACGCCTTCGGACTTCGAGGTGGTGGGCGAGTCGCTGCAGGTCGAGCCCTATGCCTGCATGCTGCCCAAGGACGACCCTGCGTTCAAGAAAGTGGTCGACGACACCTTCGCCGCCATGATGAAGAGCGGCGAATTCGAGAAGCTCTACGACAAATGGTTCATGCAGCCGATTCCGCCGAAGAACCTGCCGCTGAACCTGCCGATGAGCCCGCAGCTGAAGGAAAACCTGAAAGCCTTGAGCGACAAGCCAGCCATTTGAGTTCGCCCCCAGGCGGGGGCAATGCCAGCGGCCCGGCAGAGCCGGTTCCGCGGCATTCCTGAAATAGAAAGAGATCATGGTTTCGACGAACGTTGTCGGCATTCTTGGGGGCATGGGCCCCGCGGCGGGCGCCGATTTCGTCCGGCTCTTCGTGCAGGCCTGCGCGCAGCAGATGCGCGCGCGTGGCGAGCCGGTGCGCGACCAGTCCTTTCCCGAGCACTGGCTCGCGCAGGTGCCGGTGCCCGACCGCACCAACGCGCTGGCCTCCACCGAGCAGGGTGCGCACCAGCCGCTGGAGCCAATGCTGCAGGCGCTGGGCCGGCTGGCCGCGCTGGGCAGCCGGGCCGTGGCCATCGCCTGCAACACCGCGCACGCCTGGCATGCCAGCCTGCAGGAGCGCTTTCCGCAGGTCGAGCTGCTGCACATGGCGCGCGAGACCGCGCGGCAGCTGTCGGCGCAGGGCGCGAGCGGCGTGGCGCTGATGGCCACCGAGGGCACGTACCGCGTGCGCCTTTATGAGCAGGCGCTGGCCGACGTGGGGCTGCACTGCCACATCCCGCTGGCGGAAGAGCGCCGGACCATCACGCGCGGCATCTTCGACGGCGTGAAGGCCGGCAACATGGCGCTGGCCGAGCAGTGCTTCTCCGAAGTTGCGCTGCGCCTGGCGGAACGCCACGGGCCGGTGACCATCGTCATGGGCTGCACTGAAGTGCCGCTGGGCCTGCAGGGCTCGGCCGCCGTGGCCGGGCTCGACCTGATCGATCCGGCTCAGGTGCTTGCGGCCGCGCTGGCGCGCCGCGCCTACGGCATCGACCAACCCCACTGAAATTCCGGGCATGGAGGCCGCCGGCCGAATACCGCCTACATTGCGGCGGTGCGTTTTTCGCGCATCCCCCTTGTTCGACGATTCCACTGGAGCCTCCCCATGTCCCTTGACGACAGCCGTTCCGACTTCGACTCGCTTCGCCCCGGCGAGAGCACAGGGCAGGGCGCCACGCGCCGCACCGCGCTCAAGGCCGCCATCGGCGTGGGCTATGCCGCGGCCGTGCTGCCGGTCGCCGCGCAGACAGCCGTCGCCACATCGTCCGAGGGCCTGAAGGCCGGCCCGATCAAGTACACCGTCAACGGCTTCGAGGTGCCCGCCTATGCGGCGGCGCCCGAGGGCAAGACCGGTCTGCCGGTGATCCTCGTCATCCAGGAAATCTTCGGGGTTCACGAATACATCGCCGACACCTGCCGCCGCTTCGCCAGGCTGGGCTACCTGGCCATTGCGCCGGAGCTCTACGCGCGCCAGGGCGATCCGCGCGGCTACACCGACATTCCCAAGCTGCAGGCCGACATCGTCACCAAGGTGCCCGACGCCCAGGTCATGGCCGACCTCGACGGCGCGCTGGCCTATGCCAAGGCCCACGGCGGCGACACCAGCAAGGCCGGCATCACCGGCTTCTGCTGGGGCGGGCGCATCACCTGGCTCTATGCCGCGACCGGCAAGGTCAAGGCGGGCGTGGCGTGGTACGGCCGGCTGGTCGGCCAGGCCAGCGAACTGACCCCGAAGCACCCCGTCGACATCGCCGCCAGCCTGCAGGCGCCGGTGCTCGGCCTGTACGGCGGAAAAGATCAGGGGATCCCCCTTGACACGGTTGATAAGATGAAAGCTGCTCTGGCCAATGGGACTCCGGCGGCCAAGGCTTCGAGCTTCGTCGTGTACCCCGAAGCAGGCCACGCGTTCCATGCCGACTACCGCCCCAGCTACCTCAAGAGCGCGGCGGACGACGGCTGGCAACGCGCCACGGCCTGGTTCAAAGCCAATGGCGTCGCCTGAACACGGCGCCCTGTAGCCACCCCCGCCGAAGGCCGTCCGATGTGACGGCCTTTTTCTTTTTTATGATCGGGCAACGGCCCCGAGACCGTCTCGGTGGCCGCCCCTCTTGCGCAAGCAGCTATGAATTTGATAGTCATCATCGTGGCAACCCTGGTTGCCGGTATCGGGAGCGTCTGGCTCGCGGCCCTGTTGCTGAAAGTGGGCGTGCGCACTGGTTCGGGCGGCGTCAACCCGCAGCACCTGCTGAGCCTCGCGGCGGGCGCGCTGCTTGCCACCGCCTTCATGCATCTCCTGCCCGAAGCCTTCGAAAGCGGCATCGAGCCCGCGCTGCTGTTCGCGGTGCTGCTGTTCGGGCTGGTCTTCTTCTTCCTGCTCGACAAGGCCGAGCTTTGGCACCACGGCCATGAACACCACCACGGCGGCGGGGCCGACGCGCATGCGGGGCACGACCATGGCCACGATCACGGGCACTCTCACGGCCATGCCCACGGCCACGACAACACGCCGCGCACAGGCGGCTGGGCCGTGCTGACCGGCGACAGCGTGCACTGCTTCGGCGACGGCATCCTGATCGCCTCGGCCTTCACCGCAGACATCCGCCTGGGCCTGGTTGCAGCCATCGCCGTGCTGGCGCACGAGATTCCCCACCACATCGGCGACCTCGTGGTGCTGCGCCAGAGTTCGGCCAACCAGCGCGCGGCGCTGGTGAAGGTGTCGCTCGCCGGCACCATGACCACGCTCGGCGGCATCGTGGGCTGGTGGCTGGTCGACCAGTTGCACGGCTGGCTGCCGTACTTCCTGGTGCTGGCCGGCAGCAGCTTCGTCTACGTGGCGCTGGCCGACCTGATTCCGCAGTTGCAGAAACGCCTGCCGGCCCGTCAGACGGCGGCGCAGATCCTGTGGCTGGCCGCGGGCATCGTGCTGGTCACCGGCGTGAGCCGGCTGGCCCACGGCGAGCATGGCCACGATCACGGCCACAACGACCCCGGGCACGGCGAACACGGCCACGTGCACAAGGACTGACGCGCCCGGCGGGAAACGTTCCGACACCGACGCTGCGTGCCGGATGAACCGGAACGGCTGAAACAGGCGCACCATAGGGGGCCTGTCAGCAATCAGCCTAGGAACCGATCATGAACAACGTCGACGCCACCGCGCGCTCCGCTTCGCCCTCAGACGACGATGAGGACAACACGCCAGCCGACGACTTCGATGAGATAGAGAGCGATGCCTCCGACGACCTGTCGGATGAAACCGGCATCGATCTCACCGATGCGAGCGAACTCGATGCCGACAACGTGCCGGCGGACGAGGAATTCGATCGCGTGATGAACGCCCCCGACTGAACGAGTCCTTGAAGGGGGTCAGGCCGCCTTCGTCTCGCGCCGCGTGATCACCTGCCCATTGCGCGCACCGCTGTGCACGCCGTCGCGCCAGGTCACGGCCCCGTTCACGATCACCGCGTCGATGCCTTCGGCTGGCTGCATCGGCGTTTCGTAGTTCGCGGTGTCGCGCACCGTCGCGGCGTTGAAGATCACCACGTCGGCGTGGTGGCCCGGCTTGAGGGTGCCGCGTTCATGCAGGCCGAAGTTGCGGGCGGTGAGGCCGGTCATCTTCCACACCGCCGTTTCGAGCGGGAACAGGCCGATGTCGCGGCTGTAGTGGCCGAGCACGCGCGGGAAAGTGCCCCACAGGCGCGGGTGCGGCTTGTCGCCCAGTGGAATGCCGTCGGAGCCGATCATGGTGTCGTCGAACGCGAGGATGCGCTGCACGTCGTCCTCGTCCATCATGAAATAGATCGCGCTGCCGGGTTGCAGCCGCTGCGCGGCCTCTTCCCCCGACACGCCCCATTCTGCGGCGATGTCCTTCAGGTCGCGGCCGGCGCACTCGGGGTGCGGCACGCTGGACGCGATGAGCACGCGGCCTTCCATCATTCCGCGGTCGGTGCGGATCATGGTGGAGCCGGCGGTGTAGGGGTAGCAGTCGAGCCCGATGCACTGGTGCCGCATGGCCTCCTTGATGAAGGGCAGCGTGACCTTGGTCTTGCCGAAGTTCTGCGTGTTCTGCACCTTGTGGTGCGACACCACCACGGGGATGTCCAGCGCACGGCCGATCTGGAAGGTTTCTTCGAGCGATTCCATCACGCGGTCGCTCTCATCGCGCATGTGGGTCACGTACAGCGCCTTGCGCGCGCTGAGCGGGCGGCCGACTTCGATGATTTCCTCGGTCGTGGCCTTCACCGCAGGCGGGTAGAAGGTGCCGGTCGACATGCCGATGGCGCCGGCCTGCATGGCTTCTTCGACGAGGGCCTGCATGGCGGCGATCTCGCTGTCGTTGGCGGGGCGGTCGAGGTCCGCCATGACGACGGCGCGCAGGGTCGAGTGGCCGACCATCGCGGCGACGTTGACCGAGGAGGGGGTGGCGCGCAGTGCGTCCAGGTAGGCGGCAAAGCTGGTGAAGCGGCCTTCGGCGGGCGACTCGAGCAGGCTCAGCGGCATCGGCAGGTCCATGTCGATGCGCAGCGGCGCGGCGCTGATGCCGCAGTTGCCGGCGACCACCGTGGTCACGCCCTGCGAAACCTTGAACGGCATCTGCGCCTGGGACAGCACGGCCTGGTCGTCGTGGGTGTGCGAGTCGATGAAGCCGGGTGCGACGATGCGGCCGGTGGCGTCGATGGTCTGTTCCGCGGTGTGGCCTGCGAGGTTGCCGATGGCGGCGATGCGGCCGGCGGTGATGCCCACGTCGGCGTCGAAGCGCGGCGCCTTGGTGCCGTCGATGACTGTGCCGCCGCGGATCAGCAGGTCGTAGTGGGGTGTGGGTTCGGTCATGTCGGGTCCTTTCGTGTTTTTTTGGGCGTTTTTTCCTTGGTGCTCTGGTTCAGGGTGCGTGCACAGGCCGCCGGGTACTCCACTCCGCGAATGTCCCCCGGCCTGCGGCCTCCTCCTTTATTTCGCTGCGGGGAGTACCCGGCGCCCTGTGTACATGGACGCAGCGCTTGTGCGAGCCAATCAACCAGGGCTCTGAACGATCGTGCCGGCGGGGTGCCTTGCGCAGCGAAATAAAGGAGGAGGCCGAAGGCCGGGGGACATTCGCGGAGCAAGGTACCCCGTCGGCACGATCGCACCCCGAACAACCGACCTGAGGAACAAGCAAAGTCATCTCAGCGGAAATGGCAGGCAACCCAATGCCCGCCATTGGAAGAAGAAGGGCGCTCACCGAGCTCGGGCACCTTCTCCTTGCACACCGCCTGCGCCATCGGGCAGCGCGTGTGAAAGCGGCATCCCGAAGGAGGATTGGCGGGGCTCGGCGGATCGCCCTGCAGCAACATGCGCCGCGCGGGCGTGCGCGGGTTGGGTACGGGCACGGCCGACAGCAGGATCTCCGTGTATGGATGCAGCGGCGCCGAGAACAGCGTGTCGCGGTCCGCGATCTCGACGATGTGCCCGAGGTACATCACCGCCACGCGATGGCTGATGTGCCGCACCACCGCAAGGTCGTGCGCCACGAACAGATAGGCGATGCCGAATTCGGACTGCAGGTCCATCAGCAGGTTGACCACCTGCGCCTGCACCGACACGTCGAGCGCGGACACCGGCTCGTCGCACACGATCAGCTTCGGGTTCAACGCCAGCGCGCGTGCAATGCCCAGCCGCTGCCGCTGGCCGCCCGAGAACTCGTGCGGATACTTCTTCGCCGCCTCCGGCCGCAGGCCCACGCGCGAGAACAGCCACTGCACGCGCTCGCGCCGCTCGGCCGCGCTGCCGCCCGTGCCGAGGTTGCTGAAATTGCGCATCGGCTCGGCCACGATGTCGCCGGCGGTCAGGCGCGGGTTCAGCGAGGCGTACGGGTCCTGGAAAATGATCTGCAGGTCGCGCCGGCGCATGCGCATGTCTTCGGACGAGAGCGTCAGCAGCTCCTCGCCCTCGAGCTGCACCGAGCCACCGCTGGGCTCCACCAGCCGCAGCACCGACTTGGCCGTGGTCGTCTTGCCGCAGCCCGACTCGCCGACCAGCGACAGCGTCTCGCCGCGCGCCACCGAAAAAGACACGCCGTCGACCGCCTGGATCGGCGGCTTGCGAGGGCTGAGCCAGCGCTTGGGCGCGGTGTAGTGCTTGCGCAGGTCGCGCACCCGCAGCAGCGGTGCGCTCGCCGTGGCCGTGGTCGTTGTCGTCATGCCGTCACCTCTTCCACGCCGGCCCATTGTTCTTCGACCGCGAAGCAGGCCACCACGTGGTCGCCGCCTTGCAGGGTGAGTTGCGGCGCCTCGGCGCGGCAGCGTGCGCGCGCGTGGCTGCAGCGCGCCGCGAAGGCGCAGCCGCGCCCCAGCTCGTGCGCGGCGGGCACCAGGCCCGGTATCTCGGTAAGACGCGTGCTCGCGGTGTTCATCGCGGGCATCGAGGCCATCAGCGCGCGGGTGTAGGGGTGCAGCGGGCGGTCGAACAGGTCGACCACGTCGGCTTCCTCCACCTTCTTGCCGGCATACATCACCACGACGCGGTCGCAGCTCTCGGCCACCACGCCCAGGTCGTGCGTGATCATCACCACGCCCATGCCCAGCTCCTTCTGCAGCCGCTTGATGAGGTCGAGGATCTGCGCCTGGATGGTCACGTCGAGCGCGGTGGTCGGCTCGTCGGCGATCAGCACCTCGGGGTTGCAGGCCAGGGCCAGCGCGATCATCACGCGCTGGCGCATGCCGCCGGAGAGCTGGTGCGGGTACTCGTTCACGCGGCGCTCGGGCTCGGGGATCTGCACCACGCGCAGCATTTCTACCGCGCGCTTCAGTGCGTCGGCGCGGCTGGCCTTCTGGTGCAGCTGCACCGTCTCGGCGATCTGCCGGCCCACGGTGAGCACCGGGTTCAGCGACGTCATCGGCTCCTGGAAGATCATCGAGATGCGGTTGCCGCGGATCTGCCGCATCTCGCCTTCGCTGAGCTGCATCAGGTCGGTGCCGCGCATGCGCACGGCGCCCATGTGGCGGCCCGGCGGCGTCGGCACCAGCCGCAGGATGGACAGTGCCGTCACGCTCTTGCCGCAGCCCGATTCGCCGACCACGCCGAGCGTGCGGCCGGCGCGAACGGTGTACGAGACGCCGTCGACCGAGCGCACCACGCCCGCCAGCGTGTGGAAGTGGGTGCGCAGGTTGTCGACCTCGAGCAGCGGCTCGCCCGGGGCGAGCGCGGTGTGGGACATGTGGATCGTCATGGCATGTCCTTCACAGTTGCCGCGCCAGGCGGGGGTCGAGCGCGTCGCGCAGGCCGTCGCCGAGCAGGTTGATGGCCAGCACCGTGGCCGCCAGCAGCAGCCCCGGGTACAGGATGATGTGGAAGGCCACGGTCACGAAGTTGCGGCCCTCGGCCATCATGTTTCCCCAGCTCGGCGTCTGCGAAGGCACGCCCACGCCGAGGAAGGACAGCGCCGCTTCCGTCAGCACCGCGGCCGCCGCCACGAAGGTGGCCTGCACCACCAGCGGCGCCACGATGTTCGGCAGCACGTGGCGCACCAGGATGGTCGGCAGCCGCGTGCCCACCGCGTGCGCGGCCTCCACGAACAGCTGCTCGCGCAGCGTGAGCGCCAGCGAGCGCACCAGCCGCACCACGCGCGGGATCTCTGGCACGGTGATGGCGATGATCACCGTCGTCAGGCTGGCGCGCGTCACCGCCATCAGCGCGATGGCCAGCAGGATGCCGGGGATGGCCATGAGCCCGTCCATGACCCGCATCACGGGGCCGTCGGCCCAGCGCACGAAGCCCGCCACCAGCCCCAGCGCGATGCCGAAGAAGGTGGCCAGCACAGCGACCGTGGCGCCCACGATCATCGACACCTGGCCGCCCCATACGGCGCGGCTGAACACGTCGCGGCCCAGCGCGTCGGTGCCGAACCAGTGCTCGGCCGAGGGCGGCTGCATGCGCGCGAGCGGGTCGATGTCCTGCGGATCGTGCGTGGCGATCCACGGCGCGGCAATGGAAAGGGCGGCAATCGCGATCAGCAGCAGCGCGCCGATGATCAGCGTCGGGTGCTTGCGCACCCAGCGAAAGCGCGGCGGCACGAAGGGCGCTTCGTCATCGGCCGGGGCGGCCGAGGCAGCCGAGTCGGCAGGGGCTTGTGCGGTGTTCAAGGGAAGGACCGTGGACATTGCGTGGGGTTCTTCTTCGTCAGTACTGGATTCGCGGGTCGAACAGGCGGTAGCTCAGGTCGATCAGCAGGTTGATCAGCACGTACACGCCCGCCGACAGCAGCAGCACGCTCTGGATCACCGGGTAGTCGTGCCGCTGCACAGAGTCGATCACCAGCCGGCCCACGCCGGGTATGGCGAACACCGTCTCCGTGACCACCACACCGCCGATCAGCAGCGCGATGCCCGCGCCGATGGTGGTGGCGATGGGAATGGCCGCGTTGCGCAGCGCATGCCCCAGCACCGGCAGCACGCCCAGGCCCTTGGCGCGGGCGGTGCGGATGTAGTCCTCATGCAGCACCTCGAGCACGGTGGCGCGCGTCATTCGCGTCACCAGCGCGATGTACACCAGCGCCAGGTTCACGCAGGGCAGCACCAGCGAGCGCAGCCATTCGCCCGCGCCGTCCGCGAAGCGCACATAGCCCTGCACCGGAAACCACGGCAGCTGGATGGCGAAGCTGTACACCAGCAGGTAGCCCACCAGGAACACCGGCACCGAAAAAGCCAGCACCGCGAACAGCATCACCAGCCGGTCGATCCAGCTGCCCGCGCGGTAGGCCGCGAGCGTGCCCAGCGGCACCGCCACCACCAGCGTGATGAGCATGGTCAGCGCGGCGATCGACACCGTGGGCTCCAGCCGCTGGCCCAGCAGCTGCGCCACCGGA
The DNA here is from genome assembly GCF_058809745.1 of Variovorax sp. MPBD4-3. Taxonomy (NCBI): domain Bacteria; kingdom Pseudomonadati; phylum Pseudomonadota; class Betaproteobacteria; order Burkholderiales; family Comamonadaceae; genus Variovorax; species Variovorax sp. MPBD4-3. Next base: position 18,795 of record NZ_JBXASW010000052.1, on the reverse strand, counting down.
ACCTGCGTGAAGATCGATGTGCCGAGGTCGCCGGTGAACAGCTTGCCCAGCCACAGCCTGAACTGCTGCCACAGCGGCAGGTTCAGCCCGAGCGTGGCGCGCAGCTTCTCGATGTCTTCGGTGGTGGCGAGGTCGCCCGCGATGAGCGCGGCCGGGTCGCCCGGCGACAGGTGGATCAGCAGGAACACCACCACGGCCACCACCGCCATGACCGGAAGCGTCGAGAGAAAACGTCGAACGATGTAGCCCATGGAATGACCCGCGTGCGCCGTTCGGGCGCGTTATTTGTCGAGCGCCCAGAACACCGGCATGCCGGCCCAGAGCTTGTCCAGCCCCTTGAGGCTGGAGCGCGCGGCATACGCGGCCGAGTACTGGCCCGCGTTGATGTACGGCACGGCCTGGTACGCGCGGGCCTGGAAGGCGTCGAGCAGTTCCTTGCGCTTGGCGGGAGCGGTCTCTTTCAGCCAGGCGGTGCGCAGCTCGTCGAGCGGCTTGTCGCAGGGCCAGCCGGGCAGGGTGTTGCCGCAGGCCGCGCCCAGGTAGGCGTTGGCGATGGGCGAGTTGGCGTCGAACTCGCCGGCCACAGTGACGTACATGTTCCAGCCGCCGGCATCGCCCGCGTCGCGCTTGGCGCGGCGCGCGCCGATGGAGGCCCAGTCCATGGTCTGGGCATCGACGTTCAGGCCGATGCTCTTCATGGTCTGCGCGGCCATCAGCGCCTCGGCGTTGAGGTAGGGCACGTCGCTGGGCACCATCAGCACCACCTTCTCGCCCTTGTAGCCGGCGTCGGCGAGCATCTTCTTGGCCTTGGCCACATCGGCCTTGCGGTAGGGCTCGGCGCCGGCGGAGGTCTCGTTGGGGCTGCCGCAGATGAAGTAGGTGGCGCAGTAGGCCATGCGCATGTCCAGCGGAAAGCCCATGCCCGCCATGAAGCGCTCCTGGCTCACACCCTGCAGCAGCGCCTGGCGCACCTTCGGGTTGTCGAAGGGCGGGTGCAGCTGGTTCATCACCAGGAAGGCCTGGTAGGCTCCGCCGGAGCCGATCTTGACGTTGGAGTCGGTGCGCAGCGGTGCGATGTAGTCGGGCGGCAGCTGCTCGATGAAATCGACCTCGCCGCGCTTGAGCGCCGACACCGCGCTGTTGGCGTCGGGCAGGTAGAGCCATTCGATGCGATCGAAGTTGCTCTTCTTGCTGCCCGCCAGGCCGTTGGATGGCTCGCTGCGCGGCACGTAGTTGGGGTTGCGCACGAACACCGTCTTGTTGCCCGGCACCCATTCGTCGCGCTTGAAGATGAAGGGGCCGGAGCCCAGTACTTCAGGCAGCGGTGCGGAGGCGGGCATCTTGGCCAGCCGCTCGGGCAGGATCACCGGCGGAAAGCCCGAGGGCTTGGCCAGCGCGTCGAGCACCATGCCGAAGGGCTCGTTCAGCGTGAGCGTGAGGGTGCGCGCGTCGGTCGCCTTCCATTCGGCGCCGACGGCCGTCATGGCGCGGCCCAGGCTGTCGCGCGCGGCCCAGCGCTGCAGCGAGGCCACGGCGTCGGCCGCGGTCACGGCGCTGCCGTCGGAGAACTTCAGGCCCGGGCGCAGGGTGAAGCTCCACTGCTTGCCGTCTTTCGAGGTGGTGTATTTCTCGACCATCTGCGGCTGCGGCTTGCCGGTGGAGTCCTGCGCGAACAGGGTGTCGTACACCATGTACCCGAAGTTGCGCGAGATGTAGGCCGTGGTGAAGGTCGGGTCGAGGATCTTCAGGTCGGCGTGCGCCACCACCTTCAGGGTCTTGGGCTGCGTCTGGGCCAGTGCCGGGAAGCTCGCCGCGCAAGCGGCAAGACCCAGGGCTGCAAAGGCGGCAAGCGTTCGTCGTTTCATCGTCGGTTCTCCGGTCGGTGGGGGCGAAAGAAAGGCAGGAAGAAAATCAGGCCGCGACGCCGATCGGCCACTTGGGCAGGCGTGCCTTGCGGTAGGGCAGCGTCGTGAGGTCGAGCGTCACGGCGCCCGGCGCGCCCGCGTAGATGACGTGCTTCGCCACCTTGGCGTACGACGCATAGAAATGCTGCGAGGACTTCACGACCACGATCTTCTTCGCGGCCAGGTCGCAGCCCAGTTGCGTGAACAGGTCGGTGCCCATGGCCTGGTTGCGCCGCGTGATCAGCACGATCTCGATGCCGCCTGCCTCGACCAGCGCGCAGTCGCCCATGGCCGTGGGCGTGTTCGACAGGCCCGTCATCACCAGGTCGTGCATCAGCGCCTTCACGGTGCAGTCAAGGTCGAGCGGGTCGCCCGACAGCGGGCTGATCTTGCCGCCGATGCGCATCTGCAGCCTGGCGCCCACGCCCGCGTCGAATGCGATGCGCACCGCGATCGGGTCCCACATCGGGCCCAGAGCCGCGTTGGTGATGCCGCGCTCCAGCATGCGGCGCAGGATGAAGGTGGAGTCGCTCGCCGCGCCGCCGCCGGGGTTGTCGGCACCGTCGGCCAGCACCACCGGGCCGCCGTCGAAGGCCAGTGCTTCGTCGAGCGAGGCGTCGATGCTGGGGTAGTTGACCGTGAGGCCGTCGCGCATGGCGATGACTTCGTCTGCCAGCTGGCGCGCCAGCGCATCGGCCTTGGCCTGGTCGCCGTCTGTGTACACCAGCACCTTGGTGCCCATCTCGGGCACGTCGCCCCACGAGAAGCCGTGCGTGAGCGAGACAGAGAGCACGCCGTCCTTTCCTTCGAGGGCCTGCATGCGCTCGACGAAGCTGCGCGCCGGCTCGCGCGAGGTGTGCACGGTGACGATGATGTCGCAGTCGACCATCGCATGCACCGGCTTCACCTTGCCCTCGACTGCCGCGGCGCAGATGTCCACCAGCTCCAGCCCGCGCTCGAGCACGTCGGTGTGCGGATATTCCTTGAAGGAGACCATCACGTCGGCGTTGTCGACCATCGCGGGCGTGAGGTGGTTGTGCGGATCGAGCTCCGCACCGACGACCACGTCGGGCCCGACGATCTGCCGCACGCGCTGCAGCATGTCGCCTTCGCAGTCGTCGTAGCCGTCGGCCACCATCGCGCCGTGCAGGCCGAGCAGCACCATGTCCACCGGCAGCGCGGCGCGCAGGTCGGCGAGCATTTCCTCGCGCAGCGTCTCGTAGGCGTGGCGGGTGGTGATGCCGCTGGGCTGTGCGCCGGCCACCATGCCTTCGAGCAGCGTCCAGCCCTTTTCCTTGCCGCGGATGCGCGCCGCCCACAGCGGGCCCGAGTAGATCGTCAGCGCATCGGGATGCTGGCCGGCGGGGAAGTAGCCGCGGTCCTTGAAGGAGGCGAGGCCGGTCGGCATCGGGCCGAAGGTGTTGGTCTCGGTGGCGAGGGAGGCACTGAACACACGCATGGATGGTCTCTTTTGTGGTTGTGGGTTTTTCTGTTCAGGCAGCCGCGGCGGCGGTGCGCAGCCGCTGCGGGCCCAGCATCTCGGCCGTGAGCCCGAAGTCCGCGATGCGCTGCGGCAGCGGCAGGCCGCGCGCCAGCGCGGCGCAGGCCTCGCCCATGGCGGCGGAGGTCTGGATGCCGTAGCCGCCCTGCGCGGCCACCCAGAAGAAGCCGGGCGCGGCGGGCTCGAAGCCGCCCACCAGGTCGCCGTCGGCCACGAAGGAGCGCAGGCCCGCCCAGGTGCGCGTGGGCCGGCGGATGCTGAGCGTGGTGGCTTCCTCGATGTGGTGGATGGCGTAGGCGATGTCCAGCTCTTCGGGCTGCACGTCCTGCGGCTCGACGGGGTCGGCGTTGGCCGGCGAGCCCAGCAGCATGCCGGCGTCGGGCTTGATGTACCAGCTCTCGTCGGCGCCGAACACCATCGGCCAGTGGGCCACGTTCTCGCCCTCGGGCGGCGCGAAGATGAAGGCAGAGCGCCGGCGCGGCTCGATGCCCAGCGGCGGCACGCCGGCCAGGCGCGCGATGGTGTCGACCCATGCGCCGGCCGCGTTGAGCACCACGGGGGCTTCGTACACGTTGCCGCCGGCCGTGATGCGCCAGACGTCGCCGGTGCGCTCGATGGCCGTCACGCCCGCATCGCACACCAGCTTGCCGCCGGCCTGCCGCATGCCGCGCAGGTAGCCCTGGTGGATGGCGTGCACGTCCATGTCGGCCGCGTCGGGCTCGTACACCGCGCCCTGCACCTGCTCGGGCCGCAGCGCGGGCACCAGTTCGCGGGCCTGCTCGCCGGTCAGGCGCGAGGCGCCGGTGTCCATGGCGCGCAGCACTTCCCAATGGGCTTCGAGCTCGGCCATGTGCTCTGCGCCCGCGACCATCATGGCGCCGCGCGGCGTGAGCAACGGGTGCTCCGAGAAACCTTCGGGCGGATGCTCGAGGAAGGCTCGGCTGGCCATGGTGAGGGCGCGCACCTGCGCCGTGCCGTAGCTTTCCATGAAGAGCGCGGCCGAGCGGCCGGTGGAGTGGTAGCCCGGCTGGGACTCCCGCTCCAGGAGGATCACGCGGGCGTGCGGCGCGAGCCAGTGGGCCACCGAAGCCCCGGCAATGCCGCCGCCAATCACAAGGTAGTCGGCCACGAGGGGCGCTGGTGTATTGGAAGTCATCGGCGAAAAGTGTAGGAACAAATTTGCGGATACGCAAATTAAAAAAGGCCGACCAAGGGGAAACCATGGTGCACCGTCGTGGTGAAATTTGCGTTCACGCAATTTGCGGATACGCAACTTCCGGGCCCGGCGAGCGCCGCCCCGCATGGATGGGGCGGCACCGGGCTGGCAGAATCTCCCTGCATCACAAGAGAAAGCCAAGCGTGAATCCACACACAGGGACCAAGCCGGCGACCAGGCCGAAGGACGAGCCGCCCACGCTGGACCGCACCACTTTCGGTCATCGCCTGCGCAGCGCGCGCAAGCGTTTCGGCTGGACGCTGGCGCAGCTTGCCGAGCGCTCGGGCGTGTCGATCACCACCATTTCGCGCGCGGAGCGCGGCCAGCTCGCGCTGGGCTACGAGAACTTCACCGCGCTGGGCCGCGCGCTCGAGATGGACATGAACGCGATGTTCGCGGGCGCCGGCGTCAAGCCCGCGCAGCTCGACGGCCCGGTGGTCACGCGCGCGGGCAAGGGCGTGGTTTACCGGGGGCTTGCGATTGCCTACGAGTTCCTGGGCACCACGGCGGCAGGCAAGCAGATGAGCCCCATCGTCGGCACGGTGCACGCGCGCCGCATCAACGGGCCCGAAGATTTCGTGCGACATGCGGGCGAGGAATTCGCCTATGTGCTGTCGGGCGAGATCGACGTGCACTTCGACAACGGCGAGGTGGTGCGCCTGTCGCGCGGCGACTCGCTGTACTTCGACAGCCGCCTGGGCCACGCCTACGTGAGCGTGAGCCGGCAGCTCGCGCGCATCGTCGGCATGACGATCGGCGAGAGCGGGCACATGCAGTCGGCACGCGAGGCTCCTGCGCTGAAGCCGCCGCGCATCGCCAAGGCGAAGGCCGGGCAAACCGCGAAGAAGCAGGCGGCCCGCGGCAAGGGCTGAGAGCCGGCAGGCGGCAGGCGGCAGCGGGTGTCGCCGATTTGCTGGCCGCCGGCGAAGCGGCCGATATGCTGTGCGCCGCTCATCAACCAGAGTCGACAACACACATGACCCAGCACTCTTCCTTCTTCGTCCTCCGCTCCATTGCCGCTGCCTGCGGCCTTGCATTCGGCGCCATGGTTGCCGCCCACGCCGCACCCGACGCCAGGCTGCTGGCCGCCGCCGAGAAGGCGCAGCCGGCAGTGATCGACAACCTCAAGGAAATGGTGCTGATCGAATCGGGCAGCCTCAACGTCGACGGGCTGCTCAAGATGGCCGACGTGGTGGAAGGGCGCCTGAAGGCTGCCGGCTTCAAGACCGAGCGACGCAAGGCGACGGCCGGCGCGGGCGCCGACATCGTGATCGCCACGCTCAAGGGCACGGGCAAGCGCAAGATCATGCTGCAGGGCCACATGGACACGGTGTACCCGGCCGGCATCCTGAACGGCCAGCCCTACAAGGTCGACGGCAACCGCATCTACGGCCCCGGCATCGCGGACGACAAGGGCGGCCTCGCGGTCATCATGGCCTCGCTGAAGATCCTGGCCGACGCCGGCTGGCGCGACTACGACACGCTCACCGTGGTGATGAACCCCGACGAGGAAGTGGGCTCGGTCGGCTCCGGCGAACTGATCGCGACCCTGGCCGACCAGCACGACACGGTGCTGTCGTTCGAGCCGACGGCGGCCAAGTCGGTGGCCAAGGGCGAATCGCTGCTGCTTGGCGCGGCCGGCATCGCCACCGCCACGCTCGAGGTGAAGGGCCGCGCGGCGCATGCCGGCGCCGCGCCGGAGCTGGGCCGCAATGCGCTGTACGAGCTGTCGTACCAGATGCTGCAGACCAAGGACCTCGCCAAGGACATCCCCGGCGTGACGCTCAACTGGACCGTGGCGCGCGCCACCGGCCCGCTCAACCAGATCACCGAGAAGGCGCAGGCACAGGGCGACGTGCGCATCATGCAGCCCGGCGCGGAGAAGAAGCTCAACGAAGCGCTGCAGGCCAAGGTTGCGGCCGGCAAGCTGATTCCCGACACCGAGACCACCGTGAAGGTGGAAGTGGGCCGCCCGGCCTTCATTGCGGGCGAGAAGGGCCGCGCGCTGGCCGAGAAGGCGCATGCCATCTACAGGGAAATCGACCGCGACCTCGCGCTCACGCCCATGACCGGCGGCGGCACAGACGCCGGCTACGCAGGGCGCTCGGGCAAGGCCACGGTGGTGGAGAGCTTCGGCCTCGCGGGCTTCGGCTATCACGCACGCGACGAATACATCGAAGTCGATTCGATCGTGCCGCGCATCTACCTCGTCACGCGGCTGCTGACCGAGATCGGCAAGAACTGATCGAGCCTTGATGAAAAAAGAGCCGGCCTGCGCAAGCAGCCGGCTCTTCGTTTATCAGGGAATCATCAAGGATGCTGCGGCGGCTGTCCCGGCTCGCCGGGGCGGGGTGGGCGATGGGCGGCCGCGGCCGCGGCCACGCGCTGTTGTTGCTGTTGCGCCTGTTGCTGGGCGTGCTGCTGCTGTTGCTGCGCCTGTTGTTGCTGCTGCCGCATCTGGGCCTGACGCGCCTGCTCCTGCTGCATGTGCTGCTGCTGTTGTTGCATTTGCTGCTGCTGGCGTTGCTGCTGCATCTGCATTGCCTGTTGCTGCTGTTGATGGGCTGCCTGTTGCTGAGCTTGCTGCTGCTGGCGGCGCATCTGCTCCATCTGTGCCTGCTGTTGCTGGCGTGCCTGGTTCTGCGCCTGTTGTTGCTGCTGCTGCTGTTCCCGCTGGTGCTGGAGCTGCTGCTGTTGTTGCTGCTGCGCCTGGGCCTGAGCCTGAGCCTGCTGCTGCGCACGCGCCTGCTGCTGGGCCTGCTGTTGCTGCATCTGCTGGCGCCTTGACTGTTCCTGCTGCGCCTGTGCTTGTGCCTGCTGCGCCTGTTGTTGCTGGCGTTCCTGGCGTTGCTGTTCGCGCTGTTGCTGCTCATGCTGCTGCGAGCCCGGTGGCTGGCCCGCGAAGCGGGCCGGCTGGTGCTGTTGCTGCGCCTGCTGTTGCGCCAGTTGTTGTGCCTGCTGGGCCTGTTGCTGGCGGCGCTGCTGGTCTTGTTGCTGCTGTTGCTGGACCTGTGCCTGCCGCGCTTGCTGCTGCTGTTGCTGCAATTGCTGCGCGTGAAGCTGCTGGGCCTGCTGCTGCGCACGCTGCTGTCCCTGTTGCTGCATCTGCTGCTGGCGCAGCAGGGCTTCCTGCTGGCGTGCCTGCTGCTGTTGCTGCTGTTGGGCCAGCGCGGCTTGCTGCTGCATCTGCTGTTGCTGCTGCGGCGCAAAGCCGGGAGCGGCAGCGAAGTTGGGTGCGGCGGCGCCTGCCGGCAGTCCGCGCGGTGCACCGTTGTTGTTGTAGACGTTGCGCACGTTGGTCACGCTGTTGACCACCGTGGTCGAGCGCGAGACGTAGGTGTTGTTGTTGTAGACCACCGCGGGGCGGTAGGCCGGTGGCGGCGGTGCGCCGGTGTCTCGGCCGCGCCAGCCCGGTGCGCCCCAGTTCATGTTCCACGAATGCCAGCCCCAGTCGTGGCGCTCCAGCGCGGCGCCGACCACCACGCCCGCACCGAACGCCAGCGCGCCGGCCGCGAGCACTTGCCCCTGGCTGTAGCCCGGCGCCACCTCGACCGCCGGTGCATAGGCATAGCCCGGATACACGGGCTGGGGCGTGCCGTAGATCACTTGCGGGTCATAGGCGGGCACGTACACAACGTCGGGCTGCACGGGCTCGATGGTGATGTACTGCGGCGGCGCCTCGATCACGGGCGGGCCGCTGTAGTACACCGCCTGCGAATCCGCAGCGGGTGCGTAGTTGCGCGGCGGCGTGGTCGCCGCGGTGACCACGCGCAGCTTGTCGTTGTTCTTGAGGCGGCCGGCCTTGGCCGCGCGCTGCCGCATGACCTGGATGGCGTTCATCACGTCGGTCGGGTCGTTGTAGTAGGCCTTGCCCAGCGATTCGGTCCACGGAATGTTGGCCGCCATCTGGTTGACCACGCTGCGGAAAGCGGTGAGCGACTTCACGCTCGGGTCCCAGGGTTGCTGGTTGGCCGCGTCGGCGAGCGGACCGGCCTTGAGGTTCGGGTTCTGCGCAAGCCAGTCGTGCGCGGCGGTGATCTGTTCGGGGTAGGTGGCGCCGGCAAGGATCTGCGCGATCAGCTTGTCCGGATAGAGCGCAATGGGTGCGACCATTTCATAGAGCTTGTCGGCCGAGGGCGGCGTGTAGGCCACCGGCACCGCGGCGGGTGCGTTGTTCTGCGGGACCGAGGGCGCCGGGATCGACGAGGCGGCAGGGTCGACGGCGGCAGCCGGCGTGCCGGGTGTCTTGTTGTCGCAGCCGGCCAGGGCAATGGCCCCTATGCACAGCGAAATCGTAAGGAGCCGCGGGACTGTTGGACGATGGTTTTTTGTCATCTGGAGTTCCTTTTTGCGCCGGTGTCGTGCCCGGAACTCTTTCAACGGCGCGCGGCAACAGGCGATGACAGAGCCTGCGCCTCGGATGCAACGGTCTGTGTCGGCGGCGCGCCGTCAACACTGTCGGCGCGGGACCACAGGCCGCTGCTGCCGGCCTGAAGACCTACTTGGCGCCGCCCGTGTACTTGGTCACGTTGGCCGCGCTGACGTGGTAGCCGCTCACGCCCATCATGGAGTCGTTGCGCAACGTCTGCAGCTTGCCGGTGACCCACACGGTGTCCATGGCGCGGAACTTGGCACCCTTCTGCGGCACCACGTGCAGGATCTGGTTGGCCGGCGGCGGCGGTGTGTGGATGCAGGCGCCGAAGTAGGGCACCAGCAGGAATTCGGTGACCTCGCCCTTGGCTTCCTCGAGCGGCACGATGAAGCCCGGGATCTTGACTTCCACGCCGTTCATAGCGGCATTGGTCGGTGCGTTGTTCGACACCTCCTGCATCTTCATGAGCAGCTCGTTGGCGCGCGGGTCGCCGTCATCGAGGGCGCTCAGGTCCATGCCCTTGAACTCCTTGGCCGGGTCCCAGTCCTTGGGCACCAGTTCTTCCCAGGTGATCTGCCGCGGCTGGCCCGGCGTGGCCTTGGCGGCCGCAGGGGCCGCTGCCGCCTTGCCGCCCAGCGGGTTGGCGGCGGTGGTGTCCTTGGGTGCGGGGTCTGCGGCCCAGGCCGCGGCGGCAAGGCCGGCGCCGGCAAGCAGCATTGAAAGCCGCATGAAAGGCTGGACCGTGGGTGTCTTCTTTGCAATGCGCATGTTCATATCCTTGGGGAAAGGCCGTCCGCCAGCGAGAGGCGGTAGGCGCGGATGCCAGGCAAGAGGCTTGCCAGCCAGCCCGCGACCAGCAGGCTCGCCATCAGCAGCCATTCGTTCAGTGTAGGTTCGGAAAGGCTCAGTGTCAGCCCGAACTGCGCCTGCAGCCATGGCGAGAGCAGGGCAATGCCCAGCACCGCCATCACCACGCCGAAGGCCACGCCCAGCACGGTGACCATCGCGCCCTCGAGCGCGAGCAGTGCCAGCACGTGGCGCAGCCCGGCGCCCACGGCGCGCAGCACGGCGAGTTCGCGGCGGCGTTCGTTGAGCCCCGCCATCACCACCGACACCAGCCCCGCGAGGCTCACCAGCGCGACCAGCGCCGACATCAGCAGCAGCGCGTTCTCGCCGATGCCGATCACGCTCCAGAGTTCGTCGAGCGCCACGCCGGGCAGGATGGCCATCAGCGGTTCGCCGGTGTAGGTGGAAATCCAGCGCTGCACGCCGAACACGGCGGCGCGGTTCTTCAGGCCCACCAGCGCGGCCGTCACGTTCTTGGGCGTGAGGTCGAACTTGCGCACCTGCTCTGCCGGAATGTGCACGCCGGGCATCGGCGCGCCGCCCACCCATTCGAGGTGGATGGCTTCCATGGCCGGCAGGCCGATGTGCACCGTGCGGTCGACCGGCGTGCCGGTGCGCGCGAGCACGCCCACCACGGTGAAGGGCTTGTCTGCATGCTCGGCCACGTTGAGTTCGCCGCTGCCGTGCGCGAGCGTGATCTTCTGGCCCACGTGGTAGCCGAGCTTGTCGGCCACCTCGGCGCCGACCACCGCGTCGAAGAGTTCGCTGAAGGGCTTGCCTTCGCGCATCTTCAGCAGTTGCCGGTCGCCGTAGCGAAAGCGCGTGAAGTACTCGGGCGAGGTGGCCAGCACCGCGAAGCCGCGGTGCGAATCGCCCAGCGACAGCGGCACCACCCAGTCGACGCCTGGGTGCGCCTGCAGCGCCTGCACGCTCTTCCACGAGATGTTGTTGGTGGCCGCGCCGATGCGGAACACCGAATACAGCAGAAGCTGCGTGGAGCCGGTGCGCGCGCCCACGATCAGGTCTGTGCCGGACACGGAGGACGCGAAGTTCTCGCGCAGCTCGGTGCGGATGCGCTCCACGCCCAGCAGCAGGAAGGTCGACAGCGCGATGGAGAACACCGTGAGCGCGAGCGTGAAGCGGCGGTTCCATGCACTGCGCCAGGCAATCGAGAACAGCGCCTTCATGCGTCCACCGCCATCGCGCTGCTCGCTGCGCGGTTGATCTCGGGCAGCAGCACGTGCCGCACGAAACGCTGTGCGATGCGCTGGTCGTGGCTCACGAACACCAGCGCGCTGTGGTTCTGCGCGCAGGCCGTCAGCAGCACGTCGAGGAAGGCTTCGCGGCGGTCTTCGTCGAGCGCCGAGGTGGGCTCGTCCGCGATCACCACCTCAGGCTGGCCGATGAGCGCGCGCGCCGCGGCCACGCGCTGCTGCTGCCCGACCGACAGCTGCAGCGCCTGCCGCTTCCACAGGTTGCGGTCCAGGCCCATCTGCGCGAGCAGGTGCTCGGCTTCTTCGCGGGCGCTGCCGTTGCGTGAGGCCTGCGCCTCGCGCCGCGCGGAGAAGCGGCAGGGCAGCAGCACGTTGTCGATCACGCTCAGGTACGGCAGCAGGTTGAACTGCTGGAAGATGTAGCCCACGTGCGCCACGCGGCTGCGGTCGCGCTGGGTGCCCGAGAGCTTCGACCAGTCGTGGCCTAGCAGCGTGACGCGGCCTTCGTCGGCCACCAGCACGCCGGCCAGCAGCGACAGCAGCGTGCTCTTGCCGCAGCCGCTGGGGCCGTGCAGGAACACCGATTCGCCGGCGGTGATGCGAAAGGCCTCGATGTCGATGCACGGCGTCTTCACGCCGGGCCATGAGAAGCGCAGCGCTTCTGCGGCAAGCACGACGCGCAATGGCGTCGTCTCGCCCTGCGGGAAGTTGCTCACAGCGTCACTTGCCCCAGCTCAGCCGGACCGGCTGCGACGCCTGAGCGCCGGCGGGGCGCTTGAGCTGGCGCTTGAACTGGCCTTGCGCGGAGGCGATCTGCGAATCGATCTGGCGCAGTCCCTTGAACGCGCCGAACAGGTTCACGTCGATGAACTTCGCGGCGGACGCATTGGTGCAGTTGAAGGAGAAGGTGGCGTCGAGGTCGGCATGGCCGACGGGCTCTGCCGGGTCGGGGTTGCCCAGGCCCAGCGCGCCCGAGCGCAGGTCGACCGGGCCCAGCTTGCAGTTGGCGGCCGGGTCGACCACGAAGAGCTTGTCGGCCGCGCGCAGCACGGCCACGGCGTCTTCGACGGCTTTTTTCTCGGCGTCGGTCTTGGGCGCGCGTTCGAAGCCGACGATGTTGTCCAGCGGGGACTCCATGTCGATCACCACCGTGGGGCCGTCGACGGCCACGTCGAGCTTGAGCTGGCCGTGCACATGCGCATGCTGCTGCTGTGCCTGCGCGGAAAGGAACGGGGCGGCCGCGAACAGCGCGGCTGCCATTGCGAGACCGGTGGTGCGTCGGAGTCGGGTGTGCTTCATGGTTCAGCGCCTTGCCGGGTCGGCAGCCCCGGCGTGTTGCTCCATTCGCTCCAGCTGCCGGCATAGAGCGCGGTCGTCCCGAACCCCGCGATCTGCATCGCGAGCAGGTTGGGCACGGCGCTCACGCCACTGCCGCATTGGTGGACGACGGTCGCCGGGTCGCGTCCCGCGAGCAGCGTTTCGAACTCGGCACGCAATTGCGATGCCGGCTTGAACTTGCCGTCCGGTCCGATGTTCTCGGCGAAGGGCCGGTTCAGGGCCCCGGGGATGTGACCGGCAATCGGGTCCAGAGGTTCCACCTCTCCGCGGTAACGTGCACCGGCGCGTGCGTCGATCAGGTTCTGGTCAGGCTGGCCGAGCCGGCGCAGCACGGTGTCGGTGGTCACGAGCTTTGCAATGGGCTCGCCCGTCACGAAGTTCGACTGGAAGCGCGCGGGCTCCTCGCGGTCGGTCACCTCGCCGCCCGCGGCCTGCCATGCCTGCAGCCCGCCGTCGAGCACGGCCACTGCGTCGTGGCCCATCCACTTGAGCATCCACCACAGGCGGCCGCAGTAGTTGGCGCCGTTGCGGTCGTACACCACGGCCTGCATGTCGTTGGCAAAGCCGATGCCCGAGAGCCAGGCCGCGAACTTCTCGCGGCTCGGCAGCGGGTGGCGCCCGCCGGATGCGGGCACGCCGTCTTCCTGCGCTGTCACTACTTCGCCGTGAGCGCCGGGTACGCCGTGCTTCGCGCTGAGGTCGGTGTCGAGGTTGGCGTACAGCGCGCCCGGAATGTGCGCGGCGGCGTACTGCTGCGCGCCGGCTTCGGGCTTCATGAGGTCGAAGCTGCAGTCGAACAGCATGAAGGGCTTGTCGCCGGCCTGCAGTTGGCGCAGCTGTTCGACGGTGACGAGGTTGGTGTACATGGCGTTTGTCCTTCGTTGCCGGGGCCTGCACAGGCCCGCTTGATGCGTTTCAGTTCAATGTTCTTCGGCCGGTGCCTTGGGCACCGCCCGCTGCCGCAACACAGTGGCGGCAATGCCGCTTGCGATGATAAGAGCCATGCCGCCCCAGCCTGCGGCGTCGATGCGGTCGTTGAACAGCACCACGCCGTAGAAGGCCGCGAACACGATGCCCGAATACTGCAGGTTGGCCACCACCAGCGTACCTGCCTGGGTCTTGGCGGTGGCGTAGGCGCGGGTCATGCAGAGCTGTCCGAGGGCGGCGAGCAGGCCGATCGGCAGCAGCCACAGCGCATGCTGCCATGTCCACGAGGCACCGCCCGAAAACCCCGTGGCGGCCGTGGCGAAGGCCCCGGCCACGGCCGAGCCCACCGCGAAATAGAACACCGTGCGCAGCTCGGGCTCGCCGATGCGCGACAGCGCCACCACCTGCATGTAGGCGAAGGCGGCGGTCAGGCCCGACAGCAGGCCCAGCATGCCGGCGAAGCCTTCGTTGCCGCTGACCGTGGGCTTGAGCATGAGCACGACGCCCGCGAAGCCCGCGAGCACCGTCATGGCCAGCGTGCCCTGCAGCGGCGGGCGCTCCACCCGGCCGTCGCGCCCGGGCACCGGCACCCAGGCCAGCAGCGCGCCGCCGACCAGGAAAGCCGCGACCCACACGCTGCTCATGTAGTTGAGCGTGACGGCGGTGGCCAGCGGCAGGTGGGCGATGGCATAGAACCATGCGCCGAGCGAGATCACGCCGATGGTGCTGCGCCAGGCGTGCATGCCGGGGTAGCGGGTGGCGAGCGAGACGCCGCGGTTGCGCGCCAGAAGCCACAGGAACACGATGCCGATGAGGCCCCGGCCCAGCACCATCTCGCCGCTGTTGAACCACTCCGAGGCGATTTTCACGACCACGCTCATCGTGGCGAACAAAAAGGCGCCGAGCACCATCCAGAGCGCTTGCATCGTCAGTCAGTCTCGAAAACTAGAGGGAAATAAAAAAGCCCGATGGTTCCATCGGGCCGTGGGCGGCAGGGGCTCAGGGCTGCTGCATCGCAGCCTTGTACCACTCGTGGAACTGCTGCATGCCGTCTTCCATGGGGCTCTGGTAGGGGCCGGTCTCGTTGTCGCCGCGCAGCATCAGCGCGCGGCGGCCCGCGTCCATGCGCTCGGCGATCTCGTCGTCTTCCACGCAGGTTTCCATGTAGGCGGCCTGCTGGGCTTCGACGAATTCGCGCTCGAAGGCGACGATTTCCTCGGGGTAGAAGAACTCGACCATGTTGAGCGTCCTGGTCGGGCTCACCGGGTGCAGCGTGGACACGGTGAGCACGTGCGGATACCACTCGACCATCACGTGCGGGTAGTAGGTGAGCCAGATGGCGCCGTACTTCGGCGGTTTGCCGTCGCGGTACTTGAGCAGCTGCTCCTGCCACTTCTGGTAGATCGGGCTCCCCGCGCGGCCCAGTCGGTTGGCCACGCCCACCGTCTGCACCGAATAGCGCGGCTTGAACTCCCAGCGCAGGTCGTCGCAGGTGACGAAGCTGCCCAGCCCCGGGTGGAACGGGCCGACGTGGTAGTCCTCGAGGTAGACCTCGATGAAGGTCTTCCAGTTGTAGTTGCACTCGTGCAGCTCGACGCGGTCGAGCGCGTAGCCCGAGAAATCGAGATCGGCCTGCGGGCCGAGGCCGGCCATGTCGGCAGCCACGTCGGGGCCCGAGCCGTCGGCGTTCTTCTCGAACAGAAGGCCGTTCCATTCGGTCAGCGGGTAGTTGTGCAGGTTCAGGCAGGGGTCCTGCTCGAAGTGCGGCGCGCCGATCAGGGTGCCCGTGGTGCGCGGGTCGCTCGCGGCGTAGGTCCAGCGGTGCAGCGGGCAGACGATGTTGCCGCCGGTCTGGCTCTCGAGCCGGCCCCGGCCCTGCAGGATCAGGGCCTGGCGGTGGCGGCAGACGTTGGAGATCAGCTCCACGCCCTTGGGCGTGTGGACCAGCGCGCGGCCCTGGTGCTCCTGCGGCAGGGTGTGGAAATCACCCTGTTCGGGCACGGCCAGGCGATGGCCGACATAGCGGGGCCCTCGCGCGAAAAGGTTTTGCATTTCGCGGGCATAGAGCGCCTCGTCGAAATACGCGGAAACTGGAAGTTGGCTCGCGGCCTGCTGCAGTTGAAGACTTAAATCAGACATGGAGGACCTGACCAAGCTCCCCACAGGGAGAAAAAGGAAAAAAGAACGGAAAGGCGCCGCCTGGATGGCTCGGCGGCCCGAAGAATGTGCTGGCGTTGCCAACGAGAGAAGTTCGCATTGTACCCGGGGGGCATCTTTTGGCTCGGTCCGTGCCGGGGTGGCCCGCAGGCGGTGGCCGCTTGTTCCCGTCCCAGTCCTAAAATGCCCGGTTTCACCCACGTTTCGCTTGCATGCCCAAGGTGCCAACCCCTTCCTCGTCCAGCCCGGCGGCAACGCCTGATACGGGCCCGCTGCCCGCCAGTTACGAAGCCGGGCTCCAGGAGCTGGAGAAACTGGTTGCGGAACTCGAATCAGGCCAGCTGCCCCTCGACCAGTTGCTCGTCAGCTACCAGCGCGGCGCCGCGCTGCTCGCCTTCTGCCGCGACAAGCTGCAGGCGGTCGAAGACCAGATCAAGGTGCTCGATGCGGGCAGCCTGAAGGTCTGGACTTCCGAATGAGCGCGGCCACGACCACGGCTCCCCCCCGGTGGGACGCAAAGACCCTGGCCGGCTGGTGTGATCCCCATCTGGCGAACGTCGAGGCGGCGCTCTCGCGCTGGGTCGGCGTCGACGCCCCCGTGCTGCTGGGCGACGCCATGCGCTATGCCGTGCTCGACGGCGGCAAGCGCCTGAGGCCCCTGCTGGTGCTGGCCGCCAGCGAGGCCGTCGGCGGCAACAAGGCCGCCGCGCTGCGCGCCGCCTGCGCCACCGAGCTGATACACGCCTATTCGCTGGTGCACGACGACCTGCCCTGCATGGACAACGACGTGCTGCGGCGCGGCAAACCCACGGTGCACGTCAAGTTCGGCGAGGCCGACGCCCTGCTGGCCGGCGACGCGCTGCAGGCACTGGCCTTCGAGCTGCTCACGCCTGAAGGCGATGAGATCCCCGCGGCCACCCAGGCCCTGCTGTGCCGCCTGCTCGCGCGCGCCGCGGGCAGCCAGGGCATGGCCGGCGGCCAGGCCATCGACCTGGCCAGCGTGGGCATCGCGCTCGACGAAGCGCGGCTGCGCGAAATGCACCGCCTGAAGACCGGCGCGCTGCTGCAGGGCAGCGTCGAGATGGGGGCCGCATGCGGCGCTGTGTCGCCGGCCGCGCTGGCCGCGCTGCGCGACTACGGCGCGGCCATCGGCCTCGCGTTCCAGGTGGTCGACGACATCCTCGACGTCACGGCCGATTCGCAAACCCTGGGCAAGACCGCCGGCAAGGATGCCGCGGCCGACAAGCCCACCTACGTATCGCTGCTCGGCCTCGACCGGGCGCGCGCCCAGGCCCGCCAGCTGCTGGCCGACGCGCTCGCCGCGCTGGAAAACAGCGGCCTGGCCGACACCGCCGCCCTGCGCGCACTGGCCCACATGGTGGTCGACCGCGATCGCTGAGAGAAAAGAACAAACCTCCCCCATGGCTGCTCCGCTGCTTCCCACACTCCACGACCCCGCGCCGATCCGCAAATACGACCGGGCGCAGCTGCGCCAGCTGTCCGACGAGGTGCGCGCCTGCGTGCTCGACAACGTCTCGCGCACCGGCGGCCACCTGAGCTCGAACCTCGGCACGGTCGAGCTGACGGTCGCGCTGCACCACGTGTTCAACACGCCGCACGACCGGCTGGTGTGGGACGTGGGCCACCAGACCTACCCCCACAAGATCCTCACCGGCCGGCGCGAGCGCATGCCCACGCTGCGGCAGATCGGCGGCATCTCGGGCTTTCCGCAGCGCAGCGAGAGCGAGTACGACACCTTCGGCACGGCCCATTCGTCGACCAGCATCTCGGCCGCGCTGGGCATGGCCATGGCCGCCAAGCAAAAGGGCGAGGACCGCCACACCGTGGCCATCATCGGCGATGGCGCGCTCACCGCCGGCATGGCCTTCGAGGCGCTGAACAACGCGGGCGTGTGCGACTGCAAGCTGCTCGTGATCCTGAACGACAACGACATGTCGATCAGCCCGCCGGTGGGCGCGCTCAACCGCTACCTCGCGCAGCTGATGAGCGGCAATTTCTACGCCGCCGCCAAGAGCGTGGGCAAGAGCGTGCTGCGCAACGCGCCGCCGCTGTTCGAGCTGGCCAAGCGGCTGGAGCAGCATGCCAAGGGCATGGTGGTGCCGGCCACGCTGTTCGAGCAGTTCGGCTTCAACTATGTCGGCCCCATCGACGGCCACGACCTCGATTCGCTGGTGCCCACGCTCGAGAACCTCAAGCATCTGGAAGGCCCGCAGTTCCTGCACGTGGTCACCAAGAAGGGGCAGGGCTACAAGCTGGCCGAGGCCGACCCGGTGGCCTACCACGGCCCCGGCAAGTTCGATCCGCAGGTGGGGCTGGTCAAGTCCACCGCCCCGGCCAAGCAGACCTTCACGCAGGTGTTCGGCCAGTGGCTGTGCGACACGGCCGCCGCCGACGGCCGCCTCGTGGGCATCACGCCCGCGATGCGCGAGGGCTCGGGGCTCGTGGAGTTCGAAAAGCGCTTCCCAGGCCGCTACTACGACGTCGGCATCGCCGAGCAGCACGCCGTGACCTTCGCCGCCGGCCTGGCCTGCGAAGGGCTGAAGCCGGTGGTCGCCATCTACTCGACCTTCCTGCAGCGCGCCTACGACCAGCTGATCCACGACGTGGCCATCCAGAACCTGCCGGTGGTGTTCGCGCTCGACCGCGCGGGCCTCGTGGGTGCCGACGGCGCCACGCACGCGGGTGCCTACGACATTCCGTTCCTGCGCTGCATCCCGAACATGAGCATCGCGTGCCCGGCCGACGAGCGCGAGTGCCGCCAGCTGCTGTCCAGCGCCTACGAGCAGAGCCACCCGGTGGCGGTGCGCTATCCGCGCGGCTCGGGCGCTGGCGTGGCGCCGCACCTCACGCTCGACGCACTGCCCCTGGGCAAGGGCGAGATCCGCCGCGAAGGCAAGCGCATCGCGGTCCTCGCCTTCGGCACGCTGCTGTATCCGGCGCTCGCGGCAGCCGAGTCGCTCGACGCCACGGTGGTCAACATGCGCTGGGCCAAGCCGCTGGACGTCGAACTGCTGCTGCAGGTCGCGCGCACGCACGATGCCATCGTGACGCTGGAAGAGGGCGCCATCATGGGCGGCGCCGGCAGCGCGGTGCTCGAGGCGCTGCAGGCTGCCAACGTGCAGAAGCCGGTGCTGCAGCTGGGCTTGCCCGACCAGTTCATCGAGCATGGCGATCCGGCGAAGCTGCTGGCCGGCATCGGGCTCGATGCGGCGGGTATCGAGAAATCCATCGCGGACCGCTTCGGCGGCAACTGACCCGCATTCGCTCCTTCCCCCTCTGGGGGAAGGCTGGGATGGGGG
>NZ_JBXASW010000051.1:0-45697 GCF_058809745.1 Variovorax sp. MPBD4-3 | reverse complement strand
GGGTGCTCCCCGCAGCGAAATAAAGGAGGAGGGCGAAGCCCGGGGGACATTCGCGGAGGGGAGTACCCGGTGCCCTGTGCACGCACCCCGAAACAAGCGCTTTAAAAAAGACCAAAAGAGAAAAAGATGGCCGACAACGAGTTCCGCATAGAGACCGACTCCCCCGCCAAGGACGACCTGATGTTTTGGCGCATCGTCGGCCACGAAGCACTCGCGCGCCCGTCGGCCTACGAACTCACGGTGCTGTCGAAGAACAAGGCCATCGACGCCAAGGACATCCTCGGGCGTGCATTCGACGTCGTCATCGAATTCAAGGACGCGGACGGCGGCACTCATGAGCGCCACTGCCAGGGCCATGCCGTGCGCTTCGTGCGCACGGGCCACGTGGGACGGCACTACGAATACCGCATCGCCCTGCGCTCCTGGTTCTGGCTGCTCACCAAGCGCAGGAACTCGCGCATCCTGCAGGACAAGAAAGTGCTCGAAGTGCTCGATGCCGTGTTCGAGGACAGCCCCATCAAGCGCTTCAAGAAAACCAGGGCCGACAACGTCATCGGCACCCACAACCCCCGCCGCTACTGCGTGCAGCACCAGGAAAGCGACTACGGCTTCCTCTCGCGCCTGCTGGAGGACGAGGGCGTGTACTACTGGTTCGACGCGCACGACGCCCCCGGCACCATGCACCTGTCGGACGCCAGCGACATCGCCCACGAGAAGCTGCCCGCCAACGACACGCTGCACCACATGGCCACCGACGCGGCCGAGGCGCGCTTCAATGAAGTGTCGCGCTGGGTGAGCGGGCGGCAGTTCGACACCGGCAAGCATGCGTCGCGCGACAGCGACTTCAAGGCCATCAAGAAAAAGCTCGGCGCCGACATCGATGCGTCGGACGAACACGAACTGGCCACGCTCGAGATGTTCGAGTTTCCCGGCGGCTACTTCACCGGCGACGACGGGGAAAGCCGCGCCAAGCTGCGCGGCGACGAACTCAATGCGCGCCGCGATCGCCACTGGGCGCTGACGCCGTGGCCCGACGCCGCCGCCGGCCGCAGCTTCAAGTTCGAGGGCGACCCCGACGGCACGCGCAACGGCGACTACATCATCGCGGCCTGCACCTTCGTCGCCAGCCATCGCGGCTACGAGGGCGTGAGCGCCGGGTCGGCCGCGCGGCCGGTGCAGGCGGCGCTGGCCGAGGTGCTGCGCAACGACGCCGTCAACGCCGACACGCTGCAGGTGCTCGAGGACCTGATCGCCGCCACGCCCGCGATGGTGGCCGGACAGACCGGCGCCAGCGCCTTCCTGCTCACCGTGATGCCCGCCGAGCGGCCGTTCCGCGCGCCGCGCCTCACGCCGCGCCCGGTCATGCCGGGCCCGCAGACCGCCATCGTGGTCGGACCCAAGGGCGACGAGCTGCACGTGGACGACCACGGTCGCGTGAAGGTGCACTTCCACTGGGACCGCTACGACGAGAGCAACGAGAAGTCGACCTGCTGGGTGCGCGTGTCGCAGCCCTGGGGCGGCAAGGGCTGGGGCGGCTATTTCATTCCGCGCATCGGGCAGGAGGTGATCGTCGATTTCCTCAACGGCGACCCCGACCGGCCGGTCATCGTCGGGCGCGTCTACAACGACGAGCAGCCCATTCCGTACAAGTCGCCCACGCAGAGCGGCTTCAAGACCCGCTCCACGCCCGGCGGCGGTCCCGCGAACTACAACGAGATCATGTTCGAGGACAAGAAGGGCGAGGAGAACATCAACATCCACGCCGAGCTCGACATGAGCCGCAGCGTGGAGCGCGACGACTCGACCACGATCGACCGCGACCAGACCGTCACCGTCAAGCGCGACCAGACCAGCCTGGTCGACCGCGACCGCAAGAGCACCGTCACGCGCAACGACACCAACATGGTGGTGGTCGACCAGAAGAACACCGTCAAGGGCAACCAGAACAACCAGGTGGTGGGCAACCGCACCACCTTCGTCGACGCCGACGACAAGACCATGGTCACGGGTACCAGCCTGAGCGACGTGACCGGCGCGCGCACCGACACCTCGCGCGCCGGCGAAACCCGCAACGTGACCGGCAACCAGACCATCACGGTCAGCGGCAACCTCACCTACAAGGCGGCGAAGATGAGCTTCGAGGCCGGCCACATCGACTGGCTGGTGACGGGCGCGAGCTCCAAGTACATCACCGTGCCCAGCGGCCCGCTGGGGCTGATGGCCGACAAGATCAAGCTGGTGAGCAACACCAAGATCGAGATGATGGCGGTGGGCGACATCAACGCCACCTCCATCGGCTCGAACACCACGGTGCTGGGCTCCAATTCGAGCGGCTACATCGGCACCAACAGCGAAGCCAACATGGGCGTGACGCGCTCGACCTTCATCGGCATGAGCATCGAGAACGCGCTGGCGCTGGCCATGGCCAACGTGCTGGGCGTGAACATCGAGAACACCGCGGGCGTGAAGCTCACCAACTGCGCGGCGCCCGACATCGCGGCGGTGGCGATGGATGTCAAGCAATCGGCGCTGCACACCTTCACGCCAGGGGCCGGCGGCGCGGGCGCCGGGGCGGCCGCGGTGGCCGGCGGACTGGCCGCGGTGGCGGGCGCCGCCTCGGCCTACGTCGACATCGGCGCCACGCTCAAGCAGTACGCCGATGCGGCCGATGCCCTGGGCAAGGCCGCCGACGACGCGCATGCCGAAGGCCTGCACAGCCTGGAAGACCGGCTGCGGGCGCTGGCGGGCAAGGCCCGCAACCGGCGCACCGACGCCATCCTCGGGCTGGTGCCGGTCATGGGCCTGGGGCTGCCGCTCGCGGAGGTCTTTTCCAGCGACCCCAGCGGCACCGCCGACCTGGGCAAGGTCAACAACGCCGTCGAGCCCGACGGCTCGGCCCGGCCGCCCGAAGAGCGCGAGCCCGAAGGCGACTAGCCGGGGCGCCGAATGCAAGTCCTCAAGCCCCAGGCGCTCGGCCTCTCGACGCGGCCCATCGAGTTCCGCAAGCGGTTCGGACTCAGCGTCAGCGCGTACCTGCACCTGCCTTTCGCGCAGGGCGAGCGCGGCACGCTGTGGGCCGAGCAGTCGATGTGGTCCTTTCTGGCGAAGGAAATGGCGCAGCCGCTGATCGACGAAGGCGTTGCCAAGCTCACGCCCGAGTTCCTGGTGCACGGCAAGGCCTTCGCGCCGCCCGGCCGGCCCGAGGCCTGCGCGGTGCGCGCGCGCTTCGGCGCGTGCGAGAAGACGCTGCTCGTCTTCGGCGAGCGGCACTGGGAGGGCACGCGCGCCAGCGCGCCGCGGCCCTTCGAGTCGCTGCCGCTCGACTGGGCCGCCGCCTACGGCGGCGCCGATTTTGCGCAGAACCCGCAAGGCCGGGGTCGGCAGGCGCGCGACGGCGTCCTGTGGCTGCCGAACACCGAGCTGCCGCAAGACCGCCTGCTGCGGCCCGACCAGGCCATTGCGCCGGCCGGCTTCGGCGCGCTCGACCTGATGCATCCGCAGCGCGCGCAATACCGCGGCACCTACGACGCCGACTACCTGAAGCTGCATGCGCCGGGCTTTGCGCCCGACACCGACTGGCGCTACTTCAACCTCGCGCCTCCCGACCAGTGGATGGCCGCGCCGCTCGCCGGCGACGAGGCCTTCGCCTTCGACAACATGCACCCGCAGAAGCCGCGCATCGAAGGCCGCCTGCCGGGCCTGCGCGCGCGCGTGTTCGTCGGCTACAGGATCGCCGGCAGCAGCGAGCCCAAGGTGCGCGAGGTGCCGCTGCGGCTGACCACCGTGTGGTTCTTCCCGCACGCGGAGCGCTGCATCGCGATCTTCCAGGGGCTGGCCGAGGTCGGCACCGACGACGGCTCCGACGTGGCCAGCCTGATGGGCGCGGTGGAGCGCACCGGCGAGCCGCGCAGCGACGCGCACTACCTCGAAGCCGCCGCCAGACGCGCCGACCCGAAGATGGGCCCCGTCCACGCCATCATCGACAGCGACCTGCTGCCCGAAGGCATCGGCACGCTCGACCCCGACGTGGAAGCCGCCAAGGCGCCGTTCGGCATGGACGGCCTGCAGGGCGAGGCGCAGTACGGCCGGGCCGAGATGGACGTCGAGTTCGCGCGCGACAAGGCCGTGGAAATGGGCAAGGACCCCGACGCGCTCGGCATCAGGATGCCGCCGCGCGAGAAGGTGCCGGTGGGCGACGCGCTGCCCCCGTACCTCGAGAAGAAGATGAAGGAGGCCGACGCGCAGGGCTGGGCCGCCGTCGAAGACGCCGTGACCGTGCTCGAGAACGCGCTGGAAGCGGCGCAGCAGCACCGCATCGACCTTGCCAAGGTTCAGCACCGCGGCCCGCCGCTCTACAGCGCCGAGAAGCACCTGGCCGAGATGCAGGCGCAGGCGGCGGGCAGCACTCGCAAGGTCGACCTGACGCCGATGTTCGGCAGGCTCTGCGAGCTCGAGGAAGTGCAGCGCAAGGGCTACCTGCAGTCCGCGCATGTGCAGCCGCCGGCCTTTGCGATGCCGGCCGATGCGGCGGCGGCATTGCGCGCGGAAATGACGCGCGCCATCGCGGCCGGCATCAGGCTGTTCCCGCGCGCCGATTTCACGGGAGCCGACTTCTCGGGCCTCGACCTGCGCGAGGTCAACTTCGAAGGCGCATGGCTGGAGAGCGCCGACTTCAGCAACGCCAACCTCTCGGGCGCCATTTTTTCGGGGGCGGTGCTCGCGCATGCGAACCTCGAAGGCGCCATCGCCATCGGCGCCGGCTTTCGCGAGGCCAACCTCGGCAAGGCGCGGCTCGCGCGCGGCGTGTTCGACGGCTGCGATTTCTCGCAGGCCACGCTCATGCATTGCGCCTTCGGCAGCACGCAGATGCGGCGCGCCAACTTCACGAAAGCCCGGCTGCTCGACACCTCCTGGGGCGAGGCGGACTGGACCGGCGCGCTGCTCGCGGGCCAGGTCTTCCACAAGCTCGACCTCAAGGGCATGCGCTGGCCCGAGGCCGACCTGTCGGCCTGCAACTTCATCGAATGCGACCTCACCGGCGTGGACATGCACGAAGCCACGCTCGCAGCCGCCACCTTCGTCACCTGCAAGCTCGATGCCGCCCGGCTCATGGGCGCGAAGTGCGCCGGTGCCGTGGCCGTGAAGGGCACCAGCCTCGCCGATGCCGAGATGGGCCTGGCCGACCTGCGCAACTTCAACTTCGGCGCCTCCGACCTGCGCGGCGCGAAGCTGGTGCGTGCCGTGCTCGACGGCGCCAACCTCTGCGACGCGCGGCTCGAGGGGGCCGACCTGCGGCTGGCCAGCGCCAAGGGCGTGCTGATGCGCAAGGCCGTGTGCACCGGAGCGCTGCTGTCGGGCGTGAACTTCAGCGACGCGGTGTTCCAGTCGGCCGACCTGCGCGGCGCCGACCTGCGGCGCAGCAACCTCTTCGGCGCCGACCTGAGCCGCGTGCGGCTCGACGGCTCGACCAGCTTCGACGGCGCGCTGCTCCAGCGCGCGCGCACCTGGCCCCGTCTCACCCCTGAACAGCAGGCCGCGGCATGACACCCCTATTGCTCGCTATTGCCGTCGGCGTCGGAGAGACGCTGGAAGGCCTCGACCTACGCAAGGGCCAGTTCGCGAAGCTGCCGTTGGGCGGCGGCGTGTTCTCCAGGGTCAACCTTGCCGAAGCAGACCTGCGCGCGGCCGACCTGCGCGAGACCGTGTTCGACCAGTGCGACCTGCGCGGCGCGCTCGTCTCCGGCGCGAACCTTCGCAAGGCCGTGTTCAACCGCTGCCTGCTCGACCACGTCGACCTGCGCGAGGCCAACCTGCACGGCGCTGTGTTCACCGAATGCGACCTGACGCACGCGCAGCTGGCCGGCAGCGTGCTCACCATGGCCACCGTCGCGAAGTGCCGGCTCGACCATGCGGTACTGCGCGGCGCGCAGCTCGACTCGGCCGTGCTCAGCCAGTCGGTGCTGCTGGATGTGTGCGCGGACGACACCAGCTGGCACTACACCACGGTGAACGAGTGCGACCTGTCCCACCTCACATGGACCGGCGCACGCATGCTGCGCAACGTGTTCTTCAAGACCTCGCTGAAGGGCATGTCGTTCGCGGGGCTGGCGCTGGAGGGCTGCCAGTTCTCGTCCGCCGACCTGGGCGGCGCGGACTTCAGCGGCATCGTGCTGCGGCAGTGCAACTTCCAGGCCGCGCGGCTCGACGGCGCGAAGTTCGCGAAGGCGGTGGCGCCCTCGTCGATCTTCTGCGAGGCGAGCGGCACCGGTTGCGACTTCTCCGGCGCGCAGCTGAGGCAGGCGCTGTTCACCGGGGCCACGCTGCCGCAGGCCGACTTCTCGGGCTGCGACCTGTACCAGACGCACTTCGCGGGCGCGAAGCTGCGCGGCGCCAACTTCACGGGCGCCGAACTCACCTATGCCGATTTCCGCCATGCCGACCTCGGCACCGCCGACCTGCGCCGTGCCACGCTGATGCGCACCGTGCTGCATGGCGCCAATACGCAGGACGCGCAGATGACCGACCGCGCACGCGCCATCGAGAGCGATCCGGAGCTGGAGAAGTCCGAGCGCTGGCAGCCGCTGGTCGCATGACCCCACATCGAAGCCAAGCAACGGAGGAACACACCATGAAGACAAGCAGCCTGAAACCGGCGTCCGCCCAGGCCATCACCGGCCAGTGGTGCGTCGGCGTGCTCGGCCGCGACGAGGTCGGGGCGCTCGTCGTCGACAGCGGCGGCCTGCGGCTTCGCACGCGGCGCGCGGCGAGCTGCCTGCTCGAACCCGCCGCCGGCGACAGCGTCGCCTGCCTGCGCATCGCGCCCGACGAAGTCTGGGTCATGGCCGTGCTGCAGCGCGAGGAGGGCACCGCCAACGTCGTCAGCTGCGAAGGCAACGGCATGCGCATCGCCGTGGAAGGCGGCCGGCTCGAACTCGCGGCCGAAGAGCTCGACGTGGCCACCCGGCGCACCCGCCTGGCCACCGACACCGCGGACGTCGTCGGCCGCCAGCTCACCGTGGTGGGCACCGGCATCAAGCTGGTCGGCTCGGTGCTGTCGTCGGTGATGGACCGCGTGCAGCACTTCAGCAAACACTACCTGCGCACCACCGACGGCATCGACCGCGTGGCGGCCACGCACCTGGAGTGCGAGGCGAAGCAGCTGCTGCGGCTCGAAGGCGAGCACACGCTGGTCAACGGCCGCGAGCTCGTCAAGGCGCGCGGCGCGCAGATCCACTTCGGTTGAAGCGGCAAGGGGAGAGAAAACAAATGTTCGCCAACTGCCAGCTGATGGGCACCGACATGGGCTTTCCCGATGTCTGCATCACGCCCGCCGCGCCATCGCCCATTCCGGTGCCGTATCCGAACATCGCGATGGGGCCGATGGCGATTCCGAACTGCCCCACGATCCTCATCATGGGCGGGCCGGCGCACAACCTCGGCACCACCATTCCCATGACCAACGGCGACAACGCGGGCGTGATGCTGGGCGTGGCCTCGGGCACGGTGATGGGGCCGAGCCGCCATCTCACCGGCGCCTTCACGGTGCTGTGGATGGGCATGCCCGCGTCGCGGCTCACCAGCACGTCGCTGCAGAACAGCACCAACTGCCCGGGCGTGCGAACGGTGCCGAGCCAGCCGCTGGTGCTGCTGCTGGCGCCGTAAGGCTGCGCCGCCGCATGGGCGGGCCGGCGGTGCGATTCGGGAGGGGAACGAAAGAAAAGGGGCGCAAGGCATGGCCGATCACAAGTTCAGCATCCAGGGCGATTCGCCCGTAGTCGACAAGCTCATGTTCTGGCGCATCGTGGGCCACGAGGTGCTGGCGCGCCCGTCGGCCTACGAACTCACCGTGCTGACCGACAACGAAAGCATCGAAGCCGCGGACGTGCTGGGCCGCTCCTTCGACGTCGTGATCGAGTTCGCCGATGCCGACGGCGGCACCCACAAGCGGCACTGCCAGGGGCATGCGGTGCGCTTCACGCGCGTGGCACAGAGCGGGCGTTTCCTCGAATACCGCATCAGCCTGCGCTCGTGGTTCTGGCTGCTGAGCAAGCGCGTCAACGCGCGCATCCTGCAGAACAAGCCGGTGCTGGGCGTGATCGATGCGGTGCTCGACGACAGCCCGGTCGGCAGCCTCAAGAAGCTCAAGGCGGGCGGCGTGGTCGGCCCGCATGAGCCCCACGTGTACTGCGTGCAATACCGCGAGAGCGACTACCAGTTTCTTTCGCGCCTTCTGGAAGAAGAGGGCATCTACTACTGGTTCGACGCGCACGACGCGCCGGGCATGCTCTACCTTTCTGACACCAGCACGCTGGCGCACGAGAAGCTGCCCGCCGCCGACACGCTGAACCACGTGCAGCGCGGCGCATCGGAAGGGCGCTTCAACGAGATCACGCGCTGGATCAGCTCGCGCCAGTTCGAATCGGGCAAGTTCGCGTCGCGCGACCGGGACTTCAAGGTCATCAGCAAGCAGCTGCGCGCCGACAAGGGCGACCCCGACACGCACGAGCTGTCGGACCTCGAAGTGTTCGAGTTCCCGGGCGGCTACCAGTCGGGCGACGACACCGACAACCTCGCGCAGCTGCGGCTCGACGAACTCATCGGCCGGCGCCAGCGCCACTGGGCGCTGACCGGCTGGCCCGACGTGACCGCCGGGCGCAGCTTCGCCTTCAAGGGCGACCCCGACGGCAAGCGCGACGGCGACTACCTGATCGCGGCGTGCACCTTCGTCGCGAGCCACCCCGGCTACGAGGGCGCCAACTTCCCCGAGAGCCGGCGCTCGATCGACGCGGTGCTGCACGACGCGCTGGCCGACGACCCCGTCAACACCGGGCTGGGCGAACTGGTGGGCGACCTGATCGCGCAGACGCCCGCGCTGAGCACCGGCCAGCGCGCGAGCAGCAGCTTCCTGCTCACGGTGATTCCGCTGAACACGCCCTGGCGCCCGCCGCGCCTGACGCCGCGCGTGACCATGCCCGGCCCGCAGAGCGCCATCGTCACGGGCCGCAGCGGCGAGCAGATCTGGACCGAGGAGCACGGCCGCGTGAAGGTGCAGTTCCACTGGGACCGCTACGGCAAGAACGACGAGAACAGCTCATGCTGGGTGCGCGTGTCGCATCCCTGGGCCGGCAAGAGCTGGGGCGCGGTCAGCATTCCGCGCATCGGCCAGGAAGTGATCGTCGATTTCCTGGACGGCGACCCCGACCAGCCCATCATCGTCGGGCGCTTCTACAACGGCGAATCGATGGCGCCCTTCGGCCTGCCGGCCGGCGCCGTGGTGAGCGGCATCAAGTCGAACACGCACAAGGGCAAGGGCTACAACGAACTGTCGATGGACGATACCGCCGGCAAGGAGAAGGTGACCATCCACGGCCAGTACGACATGAACACCACGGTGGAGCACAACCAGACGACCACCGTGCACAACAGCCGCACCGACACCATCGACGTGGACGACTCGGAGAGCGTGGGTAACAACCAGACGCAGCACGTGGGCGTCAACCAGACCATCTCCATAGGCTCCAACCGCGGCGAGACCGTGGGCGGCACCGAGACCATCACCATCACCGGGCATCGCACCGAGACCGTGAACGGCGGCGAGACCGTCACCGTGACCGGCGGGCGCAGCCACACCGTCAACGGCATGCAGACCACCACCATCTCGGTGGCGGAGGCGCACACCGTGGGGGCGGGCCGCATGCACAGCGTGGGCGCGGGCGAGGCCATCAACGTGGGCGGCGTGCAGACCGTGTCGGTGGGCGGTGCGCAGATGGTGAGCGTGGGCGGCGTGCAGAAGGTCAACGTGGGCGCGCTGCAGTCGATCACGGTCGGCGGCCCGCACAAGCTCTCGGCGGCGGTGATCGCGGAGACATCGAAGGGGCCGATCAAGATCAAGGCGGGCGCGATCTGCATGGTCGAGGCGCCCACCATCATGCTCAAGGCGGGCGGCAGCAAGATCGTCATGAACGCCAGCGGCATCACCATCAAGGGCGCCAAGATCACCATCAAGGCCGACGGCACAGCGTCGTTCAAGGCCGGCGGCTCGATCAAGATCAAGGGCTCCAACCTGGGGGAGGACTGAGCCGTGGAAGACCACACCGATCTCCGGAGCGCGCGCAGCGTGCTGCACAGCGTGGCGGCCTGGTCCAAGCTGCCGGGCCAGGGCGTGGCGGTGGCCGCCTTCGCCGGCTTCGATGCCGAGGGGCGCTTCCTGGTCACGCTGGGCGACGGCATGGCGCCGGTGCAGGCGCTCTCCACGGTAGGCCTGGCGCCCGGCGATGCCGGTGCGGCCATCGTCGTGGCCTTCGAGCAGGGCGAGGTGCGGCGCCCGGTCATCGTCGGGCGTGTGCAGCCGCCGCGCAAAGAGGCACCGCCCGTGCTGGACGCGCGCGTGGACGGCGAGCGCGTCGTGCTGCAGGGGCGCGAGCGCATCGAGCTGCGCTGCGGCGACGCCAGCATCGTGCTCACGCGCGCGGGCAAGGTGCTGATCAACGGCAACTACGTGCTCACGCGCTCGCGCGGCGCCAACCGCGTCAAGGGTGCCTACGTGGGCATCAACTGACGAACGAGGCACCCGCCATGTGGCAGCTCGACAACCGCACACCCTACGCCGCCGAACGCACCTGGGTGCGCGACCGCGACGGCGCGGAGATCTGGCTCGTGGCGGTGAAGTGCAGCTTCGATGTCTCGCCCGATGGCCAGACGAGCGTCGCCGCCGGACAACCGCCCGTCGCGCAGGCGCCCGTCTTCGTCGACGAGGCCGCGCCCCGGCCCAGCCTGCTCTACGAGATGGACCTGGTGCGCACCAAGCAGACGACCGACGTGCTGCTGATCGGCAATGCGCATGCGCCCGGCGGCGTGCCCGTGACGCAGCTCGACGTGGGCCTGCGCGTCGGCCCGATCGCCAAGCGCCTGCGCGTGACCGGCGACCGCGTGTGGCTGGGCGGCGCGCCATCGGAGCCCGAGCCTTTCAGCACCATGCCGCTGGTGTGGGAGCGCGCATACGGCGGCATCGACCCGTGGACGCGCGACGCGCCGTTGCCGCAGTTCGACGTGCGCAACCCGGTGGGCACCGGCTTTGTACTGGAAGCGGCGCATGCGGAAGGCGTGCGGCTGCCGAACATCGAGTATCCGGATCAATGCGTGCGGGCGTGGAGCGACAGGCCCGAGCCTGCGGGGTTCGGGCCGCTGTGCAATCACTGGCAGCCGCGCGCGGGGTTTGCGGGGACGTATGACGAGGCTTGGCAGCGGGACCGGATGCCGTTGCTGCCGGTGGATTTCGATGATCGGCACTATCAGTGCGCGCCGGGGGATCAGCAGGCGCCGCAGTTTCTGGTGGGTGGAGAGCCGGTGGTGCTGATCCATCTCTGGCCACACGGAGGACAGCTACGTTTCGAACTGCCACGGGTGATTCTCGGTCTCGAGACATTCTTCATTGACGGCTATCGGGTAGCGCACGAGCGGCCGAGGTTGCACACAGTGATCGTCGAGCCGGATCGCTCGCGTGTCTCGCTGGTGTGGCACAGCGCGTTGCCTTGTCATCCGAGGGTGCACAAGTTGCTGCGAACGCGCATCGTGGAGAAGCGTTTCGTGCGCTTGGGTGAGCAGGTCGACGAGAGCGGAGTGCCGGCATGACCGCTGCCTCCTTGCAGATTGCAGGTATCGGTGCTTGCACGCCCATAGGCCGGAATGCGTGGTCGAGTGCCGCCGCAGCGCGCGCGGGCATCTGCGGCTTCGGCGAGCACCCGTTCCTGATGGACTCCGCGGGGGAACCGATGCGTGTGGCCCGCGCACCGTGGATAGGTGCGGACGTCGACGCGCAGCAGCGCTGCGCGGCCATGCTGCTACCGGCCATCGATGAAGCCGTGCGGCCGCTCGTGGCTGTCGGCGCCGCGATGCATTGCCGGCTCGGTCTGGCGCTGGCTCTGCCACCTCCGCGCGCTGGACGGCCTGCGGACCTGCGGGATGCATTGCTGGCACACATCACACGGCGGCACCAAGAGCTGTTCAGTGCATCGCGGGTCTTCGAGATCGGCCACGCGGGCGGGCATCTGGCGCTCGAAGTGGCGGCGCGTGGTTGTGCCAGCGCCTCGATCGACGCATGCCTGGTCTGCGGTGTCGATACCTACCTCGCGCCGGAAACGCTTGAATGGGTCGAGGCCATCGACCAGCTTCATGGCGGCGGCGTGCTCAACAATCCCTGGGGATTCATTCCCGGGGAGGCAGCGGGCGCCTTGTTGGTCGCCTCGCGCGAGTTCGCGGCGCAAGCCGGATTGACCTCGCTCGCGTCGCTCGGCGAGCCAGGGTTGGGTCTGGAGACGCGGCTCATCAAGAGCGGTGAGGTCTGCATCGGCGACGGACTCACGCAGGCCTTTCGCCAGGCTCTGAAATCGCTGGACCAGGACGAACTGGTGCACAACGTCTTTTGCGACATGAACGGTGAGACCTATCGCGCCGACGAGTACGGTTTTACCGTTCTGCGGACGAAGGAGCGTTTTCGCAATGCCACCGATTTCGTGGCACCGGCCGATTGCTGGGGCGACGTCGGAGCTGCCGGAATGCCGCTGCACATTGTCCTTGCCGTGATCTCTCATCTGAAACATTACGGCAAGGGGCCGGTGTCGATGGTGTGGGCCAGTTCCGAGTCTGGCGAGCGTGGCGCTGTCCTGGTACGCGGCATCGAGCCGCGCGATGGCTGAGGCCTGCAATGCCTGTCACGATCCGGGTCAATGGCACTGTGGGCTCGCTTGTTCACAAGATGAGTAGCGGGATCACCACCGCGACCATTCCGGACGTCTGCAAGACGCCGAGTCCGGGCGGCCCGGTGCCCGTGCCGTATCCGAACATCGCGCAATCCATCACGTTGACCAACGGGACGGCCACGGTCAAGGGTGACAAGGTGATGGCGGCGAACAAGGGGTCGAAGTTCGCACTGTCCAACGGCGACAACGCCGGCGTGGCTGGTGGCGTGAAGTCGAGCACCTTCATGAAGGAGGCGACCTGGATCCTCTATTCGTTCGACGTGAAGATGGACGGCAAGAACGCCGCGCGCTTCATGGACAAGATGTTCCACAACTCGGAGAACGCGGCCAATCTAGCCGGCATTCTCCAGT
This sequence comes from Variovorax sp. MPBD4-3, assembly GCF_058809745.1. NCBI lineage: Bacteria > Pseudomonadati > Pseudomonadota > Betaproteobacteria > Burkholderiales > Comamonadaceae > Variovorax > Variovorax sp. MPBD4-3. Next base: position 32,588 of record NZ_JBXASW010000051.1, on the reverse strand, counting down.
CGGTGGTCAAGGATCTCGGGCTCGACGCCGACGAGGAGGCGATGGCGAACAAGCTCTGCGAAGAGTTCTGCAAAGACCTTGCGAAAGGCCATGTGAAGGGGCCGCGTGGTGGTTGGAGCCGGGATCCTTCCTCGAGCGGCAACTGGTCTTACGAACTGGAATCCCGTCTGAGCAACCCGTTATCGTCGGCCGCGCGTGCGATCCAGAAGCTCGGGGGCCTGATCACTCAGCAGTTCACGCGCTCCTACGGCCTGCTGATTCCCGACGTGGTGTTGTCGCTCGGCACGGATGCGGCGGGCGTGCCGATCGTGAAGCGCTGTTTCGATTTCAAGTTTCCCGGCGACCGTTGGCGCAAGACGCAGAAGCTGCGGCAGCAGAAGCTGGCCAACGGCAACAAGCCGGTGAAGATCAATGCCAAGAACTGCGATTGCTGAAAAAGGAAGGAGCACCCCATGAGCGAAGTGACCGACAAGCTTGTTTTCTCCGGCGACGATGGGATCTATCTGCGACTCGTGACCGACATCACGCTGTATTGGCGTGGGTCGATGTTCGATCACGCACAAGGCATCCAGAACTTCTACGCGAAGGCACTCGGCGTGATCGGCAGCTACCTGAAGTTCTATCGAACCGAATCGATGGAGGGCTCCAGGCCGCTCAAGGCTGACTCCCTGCAGCTGTTGCCCGATTGGTTTTCCAAGCGCAAGGGAAAGGGCAAAGGCATCTACATGCTGAGCCTTGAAGGCGGCAACGACAAGGACGAGCCCTCGGAGCACGGCTTCTACTTGCTGGCCGATCAGGAAGAGGAAACGCGAGTAGGCGCGGTACGGCTCATTCTTCCGTCCTGGTTCATGGACACAGGGTATGAAAGCGTCGCGAACCTGCTGGCCGAATTGGTCGCGGGCTTCGATTTTGACTCTGGGCACGCAGGCTTCGCGGTCAACTGGGACCCGGAGGGGGAATACGAGAACGAGGCTGCCAGCCAGATGCTGATGCTCGCAAAGAAGTACCCAGGCATCGATCTGAACTACATGGATTCGACCATCATCGCCCTGCAGCGATCCGTTGCGCCGGCCATAAAGTGCGTGAACTGGCTCACGCTCCTGGGGACCGGGCTTCAGCAGCGGCTGCCGGCACTGGAAGAGTTGCGCGGAGAACTCGGCAGCGAATGCCCGGTGCATGAGCTGCCGGGTTGCTGGGTGATCCAGGCCGGCGCTGCCCCGGCCCTGGGCTATCCGGACAGGGACGAGATGAAGCCCTACCACCGTGTCGGCTCGGCGTTGGCGTCCGCACGCCTTCAGCGGCACCCGGCGATCTTTGCCGAGTCGGATCCGGGCTATGGAACGGACGAATGGCTGGCGCGATTCGACTGACACGAAGGAGCGCGCGATGAATGATCCCGACGTTTCGTCGCCGACCCTGAGCGAAGTCCTTGCCGAACACGCCGACGAAGCCTCCTTCCTCTGGCTCCAACGCGCCAGCGCAGTCCACGCCCCCAATTACTCGCCCCAGCAATTCGCCGACCTCGACGAACGCCTCGCCGCCCACGTCGACGGCTTGCGCGTTGCCGGCGATGAAGGCTGGCAGCATGCCCTGGCGCTCACCGACAACGAAGGCCCCGAAGACTTCTTCGTCGCCGCCGTGCTCGCCATCGAGGCGGTCGATGGCCGCTTCGACGATCTGGTGGAGCGCGCCAAGGACCTGCCCGAGGTCGTGCCCGGCCTGATCTCCGCGCTGGGATGGGTCGAGCCCAAGTACCTGGGCGGCCGCGTCAAGGCCTTGCTCGAAGACGCCTCGCCATTGCGGCAGAAGCTCGGCGTGGCGGCCTGCGCGCTGCATCGGCGCGATCCGGGCGCTTTGCTCGGGCAACTGCTTGCAGGCGCTCCAGACAGCGTGCGCATCCGCGCGCTGCGTGCGGCCGGCGAGCTGGGCCGTGCCGATCTGCTGCCGCAGGCCCGGGCGCTGCTCGGCGAGGCCAAGCCCGAGCTGCGCTTCTGGGCCGCGTGGGCGGCGGTGCTGCTCGGCGACCGGGCGCAGGCGCTCGATGTGCTCTCGGCCTTTGCGCTGAAGAGCGGGCCGCGCCAGCCGCGCGCGTTCCAGCTCGCGCTGCAGGCGATGGAGCCGGCACCGGGCCATGCGCTGCTGCTCGACAGCGCGGCGCTGCCCGAGGCGCAGCGCCTGCGCATCATCGGCTCGGGCTTCATCGGGGACGCGCGCTATGTGCCCTGGCTCATCGAGCAGATGGCGCAGCCGGCCACGGCGCGCATCGCGGCGGAGGCCTTCGTGACCATCACGGGCGTGGACTTCAACCTCGCGCAGATGGAGGTTCCGCCGCCCGACGGCTTCGAGGACGGGCCGACCGACGACCCCGACGACGACAACGTGGAGCTGCCCGAGGACATTGCCTTGCCCTGGCCCGACATCGACAAGGTCCGCGCGTGGTGGCAGCAGAACGGCGCGCGCTTCGTCCCCGGCGTGCGGCTCTTCATGGGGCAGCCGGTCTCGCCGGACTCCTGCACGGGTGTGCTGCGTGAGGGCTTCCAGCGCCAGCGCGTGGCGGCGGCGCTGCACCTGGCGCTGCTCGACGCGCACGCGCCGCTGTTCGCAACCAGCGCGCCGGCGTGGCGGCAGCAGCGCTGGCTCGGCGACGGCATACCTCTTTAGGCGAGATTGCCAACATGCCCCACGGAATGAATACTCCTTGCGAGTTTGTTCGGGCGCATTCAGGCACAGAGCCTTCGGGGGCCGATTCATGATCCATATCGCTGTCATCACCCGGCAAGGCGCTCCGGCCGGGCAGGCCATTGCCGCGGACTTCGGCCCCAACGGCGGCACCATCGGCCGGGCCGACACCAACACGCTGGTGCTCGACGACCCGGACCGCACCGTGTCGCGCGTGCATGCGCAGGTGCTGTGCCGCAACGGGCAGTACTTCGTCATCGACCGGGGCAGCAACCCGATGCAGTGCAACGGCGTGTCGCTGGGTTCGGGCAAGGAAGCCGCGCTGACCGACGGCGCACGGCTGGTGGTGGGCAGCTTCGAGCTCACGGTGCGTGTCGCGGCCGCCGCCGCGCCGCCGTCACTCGCCATCCCGAACACCGTGCTGGGGGGCTCTGCGGCGGTGCCTGCCGCGCCGACGAGCGACGACCCCTTCGCCGACTTGCTCGCGGGCCTCGCGCCACCGGCCGCACCGGCCGCGGCGCCCGCCCCGGCCCCTGCAGCGGCACTGCCTGAATCGCTGCTGTTCCCCGACCCGATGGAAAGCGGCTCGCGCAACGCGCAGGCCGCGCAGATCGATCCTTTCGCCAACCTGCTCGGACCCACGCCTTCGTCTGCACCGGTGGCCGGCCTGGGCGCGCTCGACGACTTCTCCGACCTCGGCGCCGCGCCCGCGCACGGCAAGGCCACGGGCATCGACGAACTCTTCGGCGGCATGAACGGCGGCGGCGGCGGCATCGGCGGCGATCCGCTGGCGCTGTCGCCGCTTGCCGATCCGCTGCTGCAGCCCAACACCGCATCGGACGCCGATCCGCTGGCCGCGCTGCAGCGCGCCGCGCCCGCCACGCCGGCAGCGCGCGCGGACCACCTGCCGATCGACCAGTTCGGCTTCACGCCGCCGAAGGCGATCAACAGCCCGGCGCCCGCGCAGCCGGTCGCCAACTTCGACGACATGACCGGCCAGCCCATACGCATCAGCGGGCCGGAGAGTTCCGGCAAGCCCTTCGAGCCGCCCGCGCCGCCTGTGGTGCCTGTGGTGCCTGTGGTGCCTGTGGCGCCCGCCCCGATAGCGCCAGCGGCGCCCAGGCGCGCGGCGAGCGACGACGAACTGCTCGCCGCCTTCCTGCGCGGCCTGGCCAGCACCCACCAGCCGCCCGAGATGCTCACGCCCGGCCTCATGGAGCGCATCGGCTCGATGCTGCGCAGCGCCACAGAAGGCACGCTGCAGCTGCTGCTCACGCGCCAGGAGTTCAAGCGCGAGGTGCGCGCCGAGGTCACGATGATCGCGGCGCAGGCCAACAACCCGCTGAAGTTCTCGCCCACCGTGGAAGTGGCGCTTGCGCACCTGCTGGGCCCCGGCGTGCGCGGCTTCATGCCGCCGGAGGCCGCGATGCGCGACGCCTTCGACGACCTGCGCGCGCATCAGTTCGGCGTGATGGTGGGCATGCGCGCGGCGCTGGCCCATGTCATCGCGCGCTTCGAGCCGGCCGAGCTGGAGAAGAAGATCAGCGCCAAGACCGCGCTCGACGCGCTCTTCAGCGCCAACCGCAAGGCCAAGCTTTGGGATCAGTTCGTGTCGCTCTACGGCGGCATCGCGAGCGAGGCGGAGGACGACTTCCACAGCCTCTTCGGCAAGGCCTTCCTGCAGGCCTACGAAGAGCAGATGGCGCGCCTGAAGTCGGACGCCTGACGAAGAAAAAGCACGGCAGCAACAACGACAACCGCAGCATTCGCGAGGCACCCCGCTTGGAAATCGAAATCGTCACGCTCTCCCGGCAGGGCGGCCGCACCTACAACGAGGACGTGCACGGCCACTGGCACGACGAGCGTCATGTCGCCTGCCTGGTGGCCGACGGCGCGGGCGGCCATGGCGGCGGCGACGTGGCGGCGGCCACCGCGCGCGCCAGCATGCTCGGCGGTTTCTCGGCCGCGCCGGGCCTGGACGAAGCCACGCTGCGCCGGCTGGTGGAGCAGGCCAACCTCGACGTGGTGGCGCGCCAGGCCGAGGGCGGCAAGCTCGCGGGCATGCGCTCGACCATCGTGTTCGCGGCCATCGACCTGGAAGACCACGCGCTCGCCTGGGTGCACAGCGGCGACAGCCGGGCCTACCTGTTCCGCGGCGGCGCCATCGTGGCGCGCACCACCGACCACAGCCTGGTGCAGCAGATGGTGGCCGGCGGCATGCTCGACGAAGAGGGCGCGCGGCTGCATCCGCAACGCAACATGCTGCTGTCGGCGCTGGGCTCGGTCGAGGAGGCGCCCGACATCGCGGTGTCGGACCGCATGCGCCTGCTGCCCGGCGACGTGCTGCTGCTGTGCAGCGACGGCGTGTGGGAGCCGCTGGGCGACGAGTGCCTGATCGACACGCTGCACGCTTCGCGCACGCCCACCCAGTGGACCGAGCTGATCGATGCGCAGGTCAAGGCCAACGCCAAGCCGGGCCACGACAACTACACGGCGCTCACGCTGTGGGTGATAGAGGACGACGAGGACGACGTGACCCGGCTGATGCCGGAGAACGCGATGCCGACGGATTCCTGAATCCTCTTGCCTGCGCAGAAAGGAAAAGGGCCCGCAGCGATCGCTCCGGGCCCTTTGCGCATCAGCCGGGTCGGCTGTTCCTTCGGTCCTTCGTTCAGGCGCCGCCCGTGGTCGGCACCGTCTGCGGCGCGACGTAGGTGTACTTGCTGGCCGTCTTCTTGACCCGCTTCAGCGCGCTGCGCAGCAACAGCGGCATGTCCTGCCGGTTCGGCAGGTTGCTGTAGTTGTCGATGCCCTGCGCGTCGCAGAGGTTGGCGCAGCCGTTGTTGAGCAGGTCGAGTGCGTAGCGCGTCTTGCTGATCGTGCTGCTCGCACCCACCGCCCGGTACGGATCGAAGATGCCGTCCGGCTTCAGGTTCTGGCCGCGCGCGATCGCCTGTTCCTGGAAGTGCACGATGTGCCTCTGCGTGATCGGCCCCTTCTGGCCGTCCACGACGATCACTGCGTTCTCCCCGGGCGGTGGATCGAAACCGTCGTTGAAGCCGAGCAGTTCGTAGTAGAAGATCCTGAACAGCGCCTGCACCAGCATCACGTCTTCGCGCGTGTTGGAGCCGATCAGGCCGACGGACCAGTCGATGTTGTAGGCCGTGCGCGGATTGCCGCTCGAGCCGATGAATGGGGTGCTGAATGCCATGGCATTGCTCCGGTGAGGACACGTCGGGGCCGGCCCGGGCGCTTGCACGCCCGATGCCGAACCTTGGCGTCCGTCGCCCGTCAGCGGGTTTCGGTGGTCGGCACGTTCCAGCCGAACTTCACTTCGCCGCCGGCCGCACCCTTGTCGTCCTGCGCCTTGTAGGCGAACTCGATGTCCTTGAACGAGCAAAGAACCTGCTCGTGCACGTCGCCGCCCTGCGCGCCGCCGGGGCTCACGCCGGAGATGAAGACTTCCTTCATGGTGACCTTCAGGTACTCCTGCTGGCCTTCGCCGGCCTTGCGGCAGGTCAGGACCATGTCCTTGAAGTGCTTGCCGCTCACGCAGTTCTTGGCCAGCACCGGAGAGGCCTTGTCGTAGGTGTGCGTGAAGTGGAATTCGCCGGGCGTGGCCTTGCCCTTGCCGGAACCGCCGCCGGAGCCCGCGCCCGACGAGTTGCTCACGTTCCAGGACCACGAAGAGATCTCGATCTCGTCCTTGTGATCCTTGTGGGAAGACTCGCCCTTGACGCCGTCGAGCTTGATGTGAAAGTCAGAAGACATGTTCCTACTCCTTGGAACCCGATTGCGTTCGGGCGGTTGTTGATGATCCAGACGGTTACCTGGGCTGCCGGCGGCCTGCGGTGAAAGCCGGTGCGCGGCAGCTGTTGATAGAACGAAACGGAAGCCGGAATTTCAAGAAAATTCCGGCCTGTTTTTCATGCGCCGCCCTTGGCGGAAGGCAGCTTCGACACCAGGCGCAGCGAAACCGTGAGGCCTTCGAGCTGGTAGTGCGGACGCAGGAAGAACTTGGACGTGTAGTAGCCCGGGTTGCCCTCCACTTCCTCGACGACCACCTCGGCGGCAGCCAGGGGCTTTTGCGACTTGGTGATCTCCGAGGAGTTGGCCGGGTCGCCGTCCACGTAGTTCATGATCCATTTGTTGAGCCAGCGCTGCATGTCCTCGCGCTCCTTGAAGCTGCCGATCTTGTCGCGCACGATGCACTTGAGGTAGTGCGCAAAGCGGTTGCAGGCAAACAGGTAGGGCAGGCGCGCCGCCAGGTTGGCGTTGGCCGTGGCGTCGGGGTCGTCGTACTCGGCCGGCTTGTTGAGCGACTGGGCGCCGATGAAGGCCGCGAAGTCGGAGTTCTTGCGGTGGATCATCGACAGCAGGCCGGCCTTCGAGAGCTCGGCCTCGCGCCGGTCGCTGATGGCGATCTCGGTGGGGCACTTCTGGTCCACGCCGCCGTCGTCGCTCGGGAAGGTGTGCAGCGGCAGGTTCTCCACCGCGCCGCCCGATTCGATGCCGCGGATGCGCGAACCCCAGCCGTAGAGCTTGTACGAGCGGTTGATGTTGGTGGCCATCGCGTAGGCCGCGTTGGCCCAGGCGTACTTGTTGTGGTCGGCGCCGGCGGTGTCCTCCTCGAAGTCGAACTCTTCCACCGGATTGGTGTTCGCGCCGTAGGGCGTGCGCGCCAGGAAGCGCGGCATGCACATGCCGATGTACTTGGAGTCGTCCGACTCGCGCAGGCTGCGCCAGCCGGCGTACTCGGGCGTGAGGAAGATCTTGGTCAGGTCGCGCGGGTTGGCGAGCTCCTGCCAGGACTCCATCTGCATCAGGTTCGGGCTTGCGCCGGTGATGAAGGGGGCGTGCGCCGAAGCGGCGATCTTGGCCATCTCGCCGAGCAGTTCCACATCGGGCGGGCTCTGGTCGAAGTGATAGTCGCCCACCAGCGCGCCGAAGGGTTCGCCGCCGAACTGGCCGTACTCCTGCTCGTAGATCTTCTTGAACATCGGGCTCTGGTCCCAGGCCGCGCCCTTGAACTTCTTCAGGCTCTTGGCAAGGTCCGCCTTGGAGATGTCCATCACGCGGATCTTCAGGTTCTCGTCGGTCTCGGTGTTGTTCACCATGTAGTGCAGGCCGCGCCACGCACTCTCGAGCTTCTGGTAGTCGGGGTGGTGGATAATCCTGTTGACCTGGTCGGTGAGCTTGGCGTCGATCGCGGCGATCATGGCCTGGATCGACTTGGTCACGTCCTTGCCGATGACGGTGCTGTTGCTCAGCGCCTGCTGCGCCAGCGTGAGCACGGCGGCCTCGACGGCGCTCTTGGCTTCGTCGCTGCGCGGCTTGAATTCCTTCTGCAGCAGCGACGAGAAATCGCTGCCCGCGTACGCGACATCTTTCAGCGCGCTCTGTTCGAGTGCTTCGGCCATGGTGGGTACTCCTCGTTAACCGGTGTGTGTGTGTCGGGGGTCAGGCGGCGGGCGTGCTGCCGTCTTCGGGCTTCTTGCTCGCGGCCAGCGTCTGCAGCAGGGCCGGGTCTTCCAGCACCTTGGCCAGCAGGTCTTCGGCGCCGCCCTTGCCGTCCATGTAGGTGACGAGGTTCGACAGCTGGGTGCGCGCCTCGAGCAGCTTGTTCAGCGCGCCCACCTTGCGGGCCACGGCGGCGGGCGAAAAATCTTCCATGTTCTCGAAGGTGAGCTCCACCTTCAGGTCGCCTTCGCCGGTGAGCGAGTTCTCCACCGCGAAGGCTGCGCGCGGCTTCATGGCCTTCATGCGCGAGTCGAAGTTGTCGACGTCGATCTCCAGGAACTTGCGGTCGGCCACCGGCGCGAGCGGGTCGGCGGGCTTGCCCGACAGGTCGGCCAGCACGCCCATCACGAAGGGCAGCTGCACCTTCTTCTCGGCTCCGTAGAGCTCCACGTCGTACTCGATCTGGACCCGGGGCGCCCGGTTGCGGGCGATGAATTTCTGACTGCTCTTGGCCATGGAAGATGCTCCTTGCGGGTGTGAATGGGGCGGTTGTGTTGTGGTGCTGGCTTATTCGGAAGGGCGTCGGCCCGTGACCGTCTCGATGGTGTCCATCGCGTTGGGCGCGAGGTTGGCCATGATCTCGAGGAAGCTCACGCCGATGAGCTTCTTCGCGCGCTCGATCAGCAGCGGCGCGGGGTTGCCGGGCTCGGCCTGCTCGAGGTAGCGGATCACCCGGTCGAGCATCTGCACCGCGTCCTGGCGGTTCTGGATCTCGCCGCGCGGGGCTGCGGGATGTGCGGCCGGGGCGCTTGCGTCCTGCGTGCCCGCATCGCCCTCGCCGGTTGCCGCGCCCGCGGCATCCGCCGGCGCGCCGCTGGCCGCGGCGCAGGCCTTGTTCAGCACGCGGCCGATGCCGCGCAGCGCGTCGAAGTCGACCGCGTCGGCACGACCGGTGCGATCGACGATGAGCCTGTGCAGGCGATCGATCAGCGCGGGCACCTCGACGGCAGCCTGTATGGCCTCGGGCCGCTCGGCCTGTATGGCTTCGAGCCCGCCCTGCACCTGCGCCATGGAATACGCCGCCTCGCCGCCGACGGCGGTGAGCGCGTTGTGCGCAATGGCGATGTCGCGCACGCGGATCGGCCCGACGCCGCGCGCGATGCCGACCTGCGCGTCGTACAGGTCGCGCAGGCCCATGCCTTCGTCGGTCAACGGCGCGAGCGCGTTGAGGCGCATCGTCGGATCGTTGTCGTCGTCCGCATCGAGCTTTGGATGTATGCCGTCCCAGAAACTGTCGAGCAGGTCGGTCAGCAGGCGCAGCCCCGCGGCGAAACCGGCAACGCCCTGCAGGCGCGTGGCGGCGCGCAGCAGCAGCACCGCGGCGCGCACGTCCTTGCTGCGGCGAAGGATGGCGTCGGACTGCTCGGCGACTTCGCGCCACTCGGGTTCGACCGCGGGAATGACCGTGTCGCCGAACTGCTGCTCCGGCTTGCCTTGCGCGGCCGAGACGAGCGCGGTGAAGTCCGCGTCGTACTCCAGGTCGTCGCCGCACGGCGAGGCTTCGCCGATGGGCGTGAGCAGTGCGGCGGCAAGTTGGTTGTTCAGCATATTGCCTGTTGAAGTTGGCTGGTGATAATCAAAGATGCGTCTTGACCGGTCAATGCAACGAAGGGAATAGCATGCGCACGCTGGGTACACACCATTCGTCCTATGAGAGCTCCTGCGCCGCGCTGCCGCGGCGTCGCATCGCCGTTCTTGGCCTTGCTGCAGCGGGTCTTTCGCTCATCGGATGCGCGAGCAAGCCGGTGGTGACGACCGTCGCGGTCTCGCTCACGGCAGGCCCCGACGCCAACCCCGATGCGCGCGGACGCGCCTCGCCGCTCACGGTGCGCGTGTATGCGCTGAAGTCGCCCGGCCCGTTCGAAGGCGCCGACTTCTTCTCGCTGTTCGAGAAAGACCAGGCCACGCTGGGCGCCGAACTCGTGCAGCGCGAAGAAGTGCTGCTGCGGCCCGGCGAAAGCAGGAAGCTCGACTTCAACCTGCCGCCCGACGCCAAGGCCATCGGCGTGATGGCGGCGTTCCGCGATCTCGACCGCGCGCGCTGGCGCGAGGTGCGTCCGGTCACCACCGGCAAGGCGCAGTCGCTCGACGTGCTGCTCGGCGCGCGGCAGATGCGCATCGACGCGAAGTAGCGCCGTCGGCGGCCTGCCTGTTCAGGCCGTGGCGCCGGCGGGCGATGGACGGCCCGGCCGCACCAGTGGCTGGTCGGCCGGCAGGAAGCGGCCGAACAGGTCATCCACGAAGGCTGCTCCCGCGCCGTGCATGGGCGACGCCGCAGCCGTCAGGTAGAGGCCGCGCCAGCGCGTCGCGCGCGTGCCCTTGCCATGGTTCTCGAGCAGCACCTGCGTGAAGGTGCGCAGCCCTGGCTGCAGCGCGCGCACCGCTTCCACGAATTCATGCACCGCAAGCCGGTCCGCGGCGCTGGCCTGCCGATGCAGCAGGCTCATTCGCAGCGCATGCAGGTGCCGGGCGAGCGGGTCGAACACCGCATCGAGCCGTTCGCGCGCTGGCGTGGCGATGGCGGCCGAGGCGTCGGTCAGCCGATGGCCCACGGCCTGCGAGAGCACCTCGGGCGGCAACGCGCCGCGTAGCACCGCATAGCCCGGGAGCTGTTCGAGCCCGGTGACGACGAGGTACGTGGGAAGCTGCAGTCGCAGGGTGTCTGCGGTCTCGTCGAGCAGGCGGCGCATTCGCGCGGCCAGGGCCGCGAGTTCGCTCTCGTCGGCATGCAGCAGCTCTTGCGCGGACACGCACGCGACCATGCCGTTGAGCGGCAGGCGGTGTCGCCGCTCGGCCAGTGCCAGCAGCGACTGCAGCCACAGCCCGCGCTGCGCCGGCGTGTCGGCGGCCTTGCCGACCGCGCCGGGCGGAATCTCGATGGACACGGTGGCGCCGGTCAGCCACCAGTGCCACCGGGCATCTGCCTTGGCTTCGCCTGCGTCGTGCGCGGGCAGGCGCTCGCCATGCGCCGCAGAAAGCAGGCCGCACACGTTGGCGGCGGCATTGCCGAAGAACAGGAACCATGGAACGGGCGCGCGCGGGCGGCTGCGCTTCAGGGCCTGCTGTGCCTGCGCCATGCCTTCCCTGAACGCGGCGGCGGCCAGTTCCGTGTCGCCGGCTTCCGAGGCGGGGACGCCAAGCGCCTCGATGCGCCGCTGCAGCGCGCGGCGCCGCGCTCCGCGTCCGGCATCGCGCACCACGCCGTACAGCAGCGCGAAGCCCGCGAGGCACAGCACCAGCAGCAGCCAGAAGCGATGGTCGTGCGAAAGCATGGCGGTCACCGCGAAACCGTCTCCAGGAACACGAAGTCGGCGATCAGCCGGTCGCTGTTCTTGCCGGCCGCGACGGTCTCTCGCAGCCGCAGCAGGTAGTCTGACGCGAGCTCGAAAGGCGGCCGGTCGGCGGTTTCGGTGAACGGCGTCGGCGCCGAGAGCACGGTGATCAGCACGCTGCCGAAGGGCGGGCTCACGAGCCAGCTCGACGGGATCTCGCGGCCCAGCGCCAGTGTTTCGCCCGCATGCAGCTTCGTGGGCGCCTGCCCGGCGTTGAGGTGCATGACCGCGCCGTCGGCCGTGTAGTAGTCGACCCAGATGTAGCTGTCGTGGCGCGGCGCCACCACCTGCACGCGCACCGGGTCGCCTTCGCGCAGCTTGCCTTCGAGCGCGGAGGGCGAGTCGATGTCGAGCCCGTAGGCCCGCTCGCGGTTGCGCGCCTGGTAGGGCTTGATGATGGCGAACACCTCGCAGTGCGGCCACACGCGCAGGCCGACGTCGAAGCTCGGCGATTTCACGCCGGGCACCATGGCCACTTCGCGCTCCACCCGCGACAGGTCGCCGGGCAGCGAGACGAAGCCGGACACGCGCGTGCGGCCCTCCGGGTCCACGGTGGCCGTGAGGTCGGCGCAGGCGAAGGTCTGCAGGTGCTGCTCGATGCGCTGGCTCAGTCCGGAGCCGGCCGCGGGCGGCCCGGTGGACCACAGCCACAGCAGGTAGATCAGCGGCAGCAGCAGTGCGAGCGCCGCGCCGGCGCGCAGCAGCGCGCGGTCGCGCCGGTGCGTGTCGTTGGGGCCGCGCGGGTCGGGCACGCTGTACGGTTGCGGCGTGATGCGGTCGTGCGCCAGGCTGTCGGCCGCGAGCGGGCGCAGCTGCAGCTGGCGGCCGTGCAGGTCCTTGAGTTTTCCGAGCTCACCCTGGTCGCCGTCCTCGAAGTAGTACTGGCCCTTGAAGCCCAGCACCAGCGCGTGCCAGTAGACCTCGCGCACGTCGTTGTCCTGCGCGCCCAGGGCCGACAGGTGGTGGAAGAACTCGCTGTGCGCATTGTTCGAGTTGAAGAGCTGCGCCTGCAGCGGCGAGGGGCCGCTGCCGGCATCCGCGCCTGCCGTCGCTTCCGGGTGCCGCGCGAGGATCTCGTCGATCCACGCCACCATCGCGAACACGGCCGACTCGACCTGCGGCGCGGGCGTGCCCGCGGCGGCCGCTTCGGCGCGCGCGGTGTCGAGCAGCTGCATGGCCTTGCGCTGCACCGTCGCGAGCGCGGGCATCGGGCGCCCGGCGGCGGCCGATGCATCGAGGGCGAGGCCGTATGCGATGAAGCCGGAGAAGCAGTCGAGCAGGCGAGCCATGGAGGTGCCTGCTCAGGCGTGCATTGCGAAGGATGCCTTGCACCGGCGTCTGCAGCGATGGCACATGCCTATGTCCCCGGTTCCTTCGAGTAGGCTTTCATTGTTTCAAACGGGCCGGCGGGGGCGCCATACCGCTTGGGGCCTATGCCGTTGGTGGGGCGGCGGCCTTGCTGCGCGGGGAAATCACCGGTATCTTCTGCACCCGGTAGTTCAACGCGTGCTGGGGCACGGGAAAAAAGACATGAAAATCCTGATCGCCGACGACCACCGGCTCGTCATCGAGGCGGTCAAAGCCAAGTTGTCGGAACTGGAGCCCGGCATCGAGTTCGTTCTGGCGATGAGCGTCGACGAGCTGCTTGCGGGTGCTTCCGACGACCTCGACCTGGCCCTGATCGACCTCAACATGCCCGGCGCCGATGGGCAGGCGCACATCGACGAAATCCGCAAGCGCCATCCGGCCCTGCCCGTCATGGTGCTGTCCGGGTACGAAGACCCGGCCATCATGCGCAGCGCGCTGGAGCGCGGCGTGCTCGGTTTCATTCCCAAGGCCTATTCACCCGAGGTGATGCTCTCCGCCGTGCGGCTGGTGCTGGCCGGCGGCGTGTACGTGCCGCCGATGATGCTCACCGCGCTGCCGCCGGGCATCGTGGCGGGCGTGGCACCCCAGGCGTCTGAGACGCTGCCGCGCGGCGGCGCCGGCAGCCAGACGCTGGAACACCTGCGCAACGTGCTGACCGAGCGGCAGGTCGAGGTGCTGCAACTGCTGTCGCAGGGCAAGCCCAACAAGCTGATCGGGCGCAGCCTGGGCATCAGCGAAGGCACGGTGAAGATCCACCTGGCCGCCATCTTCCGTGCGCTGAACGTGCGCAACCGCACCGAGGCGGTGGTGGCGGCGCAGGCGCTGACCGAGGCGCAGCAGGCCTAGGCTGCGCGCAACTCGGGGGGCGGTGCGGTGTCGGCACCGCCGCGCAACGTCGCCTTGCGTTCCTCGATCGCCTGCGCCAGGAACTCCGCATCCCGCGCCACGCCCGAGAAGCGCCCCGACCCCCAGGTGTGCAGCCAAGGCAGGCCCAGGAAGTACAGCCCGGGCTCGTTCGTGACCCCGCGCAGGTGCACCGGCGCGCCGCGCCCGTTGAACACCGGCGCATCGACCCACGCGAAATCCGGCGAGAAGCCGATGCACCACACCACGCTGGTGATGCCCGCCGCGGCAAGGTCGAGCCGCGTGCGTTCTTCCCGTGGCTCCCATACCGGCGTGTAGACCGAAGGCGGCGGCGCCTCGATGCCCTGCGCCGCGATGTGCTTGTCGATCGATGCGTTGATGCGGTTGTAGGTGCTGTCCGCCTGGTCGAGGTTGTCGCGCAGGTTGGGCTGCAATTCGAAGCTGCCGTTGTCGAAGCCGCTCAGCAGGCCGTACAGATCCATGCCTTCGAGCGCGAAGCGCCGCAGGTCGATGTCGCGCCCGCCGTCGCGGCCGGTCACGTAGTGGTTGGTGTTGTCGCGCACGCCTTCGCGCAGCGGATGCTCGGTGACGGGCATGTCGTAGTACTTCATGTCGGCGAGCCAGTCGACCACCTCCCGGCCGCGATAGAAGCGCGCGCAGCGCGGCGCGTTGCCGGTGGCCAGGTGCACCTTGCGGCCGGCCAGGTGCAGGTCTTCGGCGATCTGCGCGCCCGACTGGCCGCAGCCCACCACCAGCACCGCGCCCTCGGGCAGTTGCGCCGGGTTGCGGTACTGCGCCGAGTGGAACTGCGCCACGCTGGCCGGCAGCTTTTCGGCCAGGCGCGGCACGATGGGGCGGTGGTAGCCGCCCGAGGCCACCACCACCTGGTCGGCGGTGTAGAGGCCGGCGTCGGTCTGCACGCCGAAGCGGTCGCGCTCGCCGTCGCGCGATACGCGTTCGACGGTCACGCCCTCCACGGCCGGCGCCTTCACGTGCTCGACGAAGCCCGCGAGCCATTCGTTGATCTGGTCCTTGACCATGAAGCCGTGCGGATCGCCGCCGGTGTAGCCCCAGCCCGGCAGCTGGCATTGCCAGTTGGGCGTGACGAGGCAGAACGAGTCCCAGCGCTGCGTGCGCCAGGTGTGCACCAGGCTGCGCTTCTCTATCACGAGGTGGTCGATGCCGCGCTGCTGCAGGCATTGGCTCAGCGACAGGCCGGCCTGGCCGCCGCCGACGATGACGACGCTGTAGTGGCTGCGTCCGCCGTAGGGATGTGACATGGGGTGCTTCTTTCTCTGGATGTGGGGAACGCGTCAGTCGATGGCGACGACGGTGACGTGGGCGTCCGCGGTGGCGGCGAAGCGCGCGGCGGTCCGCTCGATCTGCGCGAGCTGGTCCATTGCCTGCGAACATGCAAAGCCGTACTTCGCGCGGACCCGCTCGGAGGCCTGGCCCAATGCCTCGCGTGTGCGTTGCATGAAGTCGGCGAGGGCATAGCGCTCGCCGGGTGCCAGGTGCTCCCGCACCACGCTGGAGGGCGAGTAGCAGCGCGTTTCGCTGGCGTCGGGCCAGCGCACGCTGAAGTGGGTCACGGGCATGCGGCGGCCTCCGCTTGCAGGCTGGGCGGCTGGATGAAGGCGTCGCTGCCGAAGTCCCACAGCAGCGCCTCTTCGCCACCGGCGCGCAGGCGCACCTGCCGCGCGGCATCGACCTCGCCGATCACGCCGCAGGCGATGTCGCGCGCGGCAAAGCGCGCCAGCACCGAGGCCACCTGCGCGGGCGCCACGCTGAGCACGAAGCCGTAGCTCGGGAACGACGAGAGCCAGCGCAGCAGCGGCACGCCGTCGGGCCGGGGCAGCGCGTCGAGGTCGATGCGCGCGCCCACGCCGGAGCATTCGAGCAGCATCATGGCCGTGCCCACGGCGCCGGCCATGCTGATGTCCTTGCCGGCACCGCACAGGCCGTCTTCGGCAATGGCCGGCAACAGCTCGAGGTCGGCGCGCAGCCGCGCGGCGGGCGCGCGGGTCGAGGCGTTCCAGTACGGAAAAGGCTCCTCGTAGGCGCCGCGCAGGTCGGCGGCCATCACCAGCAGATGCCCCGGCCTGGCGTCGAAGCTGGTGAGCAGCCGGCGCGCATGCCCGAGGATGGCCACCGCCAGTTGCGGCCGCTCGCTGCGGTTGTTGCTGTGGCCGCCGACGATGGGCACGCCGTAGCGCACGGCGGCCTCGGCCATGCCGCGCAGCACGTCGTCCGCGGGGCTCATGCCGGTGCTCCACAGGGCATCGACCACGGCGGTGGGGCGCCCGCCCATGGCGTAGATGTCGCTCACGTTGACCATCACGCCGCAGTAGCCGGCAAACCACGGCATGCGCACGATGAAGTCTTCGACCAGGCCTTCGATGGCGAACAGCAGGTAGCCGCCGTGGCCGTCGGGGATGGCCGCGCAGTCGTCGCCGATGGGCACGGCCTGCGCGAGCGCCGCATGGCCGCCTGGCAGCGAACGGCCCAGCGCCGACACCACATCGCTGATGTCGCGCTTGTGGGCGAAGCCGCGCGTGGCGCGCAGGGCTTCGGCGATGTCGTGGACATGCTGCGTCATGCCGCCACCCTGGCGCGCGTGACGAAGCCGCTGACGGGATCGTGGCAAGGCGGATACCACGCGAGGTCGGCCTGCATGCGCGCATGCGGGCGGCCGTGCACGCTGGTCTCCTCCAGCGTCGTCCAGCCAAGCTTGTTGAACAGCGGCACGTTCTGCAGCTGCACCTGCGCGAAAAAGGTCTCGCAGCCCAGCGCATGGGCGCGCGATACGGCCAGCCGGATCAGCGTGGCGCCCAGGTGCCCCTGGCTGCGGAAGGCGGGGTGCACGGCCAGCCGCGAGCCCCACCATTCGCCTTCGGCCTCACCGCGATGGATGCGCACCGTGCCCACCACCTGCTCTGGCATGCCGCCGTTGCACGACATGGCGACCAGCAGGCGCGCGTGGTCGTCGATGGCGTCGCGGTCGTCGCGCGCGAAGATGCCCTGCTCGATGCAGAACACCGCGCGGCGCAGCGCCATGGCTTCGTCGCGCTCCCATCGCTGGGCGGCTTCGCGCACGAGGTATTCGGCGGGCGCGTAGTGGTCCGCCATCTCGCAGAGGTCGTCGATGCACAGCATGGTCAGCCTTCGCTTTCTTTTTCGTAGATCGACAGCGACGAGCAGGCGCCGCACTTGCCGCAGCCGGCCTTGATGTCGGCCGAGCGCAGGCCGGCGGCCACCACGCGTTCGCCCAGCGGCGCGAGCAGCGACTTCATGAACTCGGGCGTGGGGGCCGGATGGTCTTCCAGCGGCGTGCCGCTGATCGGCACGAAGGGCACGACGAAGGGGTACACGTCGCGCGCCAGCAGCTGGTCGCAGGTGTCGAGGATGGCTTCCCGCGTGTCGCCCAGCCCGGCCAGGATGTAGGTGCTGACCTGCCCGCGCCCGAACACGCCCACGGCCGCCTCGAAGGCGCTCATGTAGCGCGAGACCGGCACGCTGGCCTTGCCCGGCATGATGCGTTCGCGCACCTCGGGCGTGACCACTTCGAGGTGCATGCCCAGCGTGTCGATGCCGGCGGCCTTCATGCGGTGGAACCACTGGTCGTCGTCGGGCGGCTCGCACTGGCCCTGGATGGGGATGTCGACCGCGGCCTTGATGGCGAAGGCGCTCTCGCACAGCACGGCCGCGCCGCGGTCGGTGGCGTTGGGCGTGCCGGTGGTCATCACCATGTGCTTCACGCCGTCGAGCAGCACGGCGGCGCGCGCCACTTCGGCGAGCTGCTCGGGCGTCTTGCGCGCGACGGTGCGGCCGGCCGCGAGCGACTGGCCGATCGCGCAGAACTTGCAGCTCTTCCTGCGGCTCTCGTAGCGGATGCAGGTCTGCAGCACGGTGGTGGCCAGCACGTCGCTGCCGTGCAGCGTGGCGATGTGCGAGTAGGGCACGCCGTCGAAGGTCTGCATGGCGTAGAAGCGCGGCTGCCTCGGAAAGCTGATGCTTGCGATGGGAATGCTGCCGCGCATCACGCGGCTCATGCCGCTCGCGTCCGGCGCCTCGGCGGTGAAGGGCGAGTGCCAGGCGGTGGACGTGTGCACCGGCACCATGATCGTGTGGCCGTCGACGGTCACGGCCTTGTGGTCCGAAGGGCCCGCGCCGCCGCGGCGGCTCGAGACGCCGGCCGAAGGATCAACCAGCCGCAACCCGAAGGACTGGAGCTCGGTCATCAGTTGCCGGCTGTCCTGCTGCTGCGTCGTGATGGGTGTCGTGGTCATGGTCGGGGCTCCGTTGGGCGAAAGGTTGCGTGAGGTGCATGGGCACGGTGGTCTGCGCCGGCCGGTCGTTGAGGGCGAGCGACAGCAGCTCGGGCCGCGCGTAGTGGCCGACCGAATCCATCATTCGCTTGCGCTTGGCGATCAGCGCCATGTCGAGGTCGGCCACCACCATGCCTTCGCCCTCGGTGAGCGGCGGCGCGAGGTGCTTTCCTTCGGGCGAGACGATGGCCGTGTGGCAGCCGCCGCGCAGCGCCTTCTGCAGTTGCGCGTCGGGCGTGACCGAGCGGATCTGCTCGTCGGTGAGCCAGCCGGTGGCGTTGACCACGAAGCAGCCCGACTCCAGCGCGTGGTGGCGGATGGTCACTTCCATCTGCTCCGCGAAGATCGGGCCGACCAGCGAGCCGGGGAACTGCGCGCAGTGGATCTGCTCGTGCTGCGCCATCAGCGCGTAGCGCGCGAGCGGGTTGTAGTGCTCCCAGCAGGCCAGCGCGCCGACGCGGCCCACGGCGGTGTCGGCCACCTTCAGGCCCGCGCCGTCGCCCATGCCCCAGACCATGCGCTCGTGATAGGTCGGCGTGATCTTGCGGCGCTTGAGCACCAGCGTGCCGTCGGCGTCGAACACCAGCTGCGTGTTGTAGAGGCTGCCGTGGTCGCGCTCGTTCACGCCGAGCACGACCACCATGTTCCGTGCGCGGGCCCGCTCCGCCACGGCCTGCGTGACCGGGCCTGGCACGACCACCGCGCGCTCCGCCAGCCGCAGGTGCGGCGCGCCCTGCAGCACCGGCGGCAGCACGAAGCTGAAGTAGGGGTAGTAGGGCACGAAGGTCTCGGGAAAGACCGCGAGCTGCGCGCCCCTGGCAGCGGCCGCGTCGATGGCGCTGCACACGCGCTCCAGCGTGCCGTCGGGCCGCTCGAAGTCCGGTGCGATCTGGATCGCCGCCGCCCGAACGGTGGTGGGTGTGGATGCCATCGCCGCGCCTTCGCTCACAGTGTCCAGGTGTCGAGGATGACCGCGCCGGCCTTCTTGTGCAGCAGCACCAGGTCGAGCACGTCGAGCGGGTTGATCGGCGTGATGCCTTCGATCAGCGCGCCTTCGCCGTGGCCGTACAGCGCCTGCAGCGCGAAGCGGCAGGCGTAGACCTTGCCGCCTTCCTCCATGAACTTGACGATCTGCTTGTTGAAGTTCTGGTGGCCCGGGAAGGCCTCGTCGCCCAGCGTGGGAAAGCCGCGCTGCACGCCCAGCGTCACGCCGGGGCCGTACAGCAGGACCGAGGTCTCGTAGCCCTTGCGCCGCAGCCGCGTGGCCTGCAGCAGGTTGACGAAGCCGATGGAGCCTTCGAAGGCCACGGTGTGGAAGGTGACGAGCGCCTTCTCGCCGGGCTCGGCCTTGACGTCTTCGAACACCTTCTCTTCGTAGTCGACGAGGTACTCGCCTTTTTCGTTGCGGGGGCGGGTGACTTTGGGCATGGGGGACTCCGGTTGGGTGGTTGGACACGCAGGTCTTGCGTGCCTTCCTCTTCGCAGGCGATGTGCCAGCGTCCGCGCGGCTGCGTGCAATCAAGTCGCGATCAACGCGCAGCGGCGCGGGCCGCAAGCCGCAAAAAATTTTTCCGGCCCGTGAAAAGGCCGGCCAGCGGCGGGGCCGGGGGGCTCGCCGCGCACCGGCAAGACGCATGCGCCGTGCGATCAATGCACCCGATCAATGGGGTTGATCGCACCTGATCGAAGCATCCGGGTCCTCTGGGGCGGGCGCGAATCCTGCGTGTTGATCGGTGGCCGGATGCAATCAATGAATGCGATCAACTTCGCCGGAGCCCCCCGATGACCACCATCACCGCCCACTGGCGCAGGCAACTGCGCAACAGCGCCCGCCCGGCCTACCTGCAACTGGCCGAGCTGATCGCCGACGACATCAAGACCGGGCGACTCGGCGTGCGCGACCGGCTGCCCACGCTGCGCGAACTGGCGGCCGACCTGGAGCTGAACTACACGACCGTGGCGCGCGGCTATGCCGAGGCGCGCAAGCGCGGGCTGATCGATTCGCGCGCGGGCACGGGCACCTTCATCCGCTCGGGCAGCCCGAGCCTGCGGCTGCGCGGCGGCAGCGGCGCGGAGATGACGATGAACATGCCGCCCGAGCCCGACGACGAGCACCTGATGGCGCGGCTGCACGACAGCGCGAGCCGGGCTTTCGCGCAGGCCGACTTCCACGACCTGCTGCGCTACCAGGACTTCGGCGGCACCGCGCACGACCGCGCCGCCGCCATGCACTGGCTGCGGCCCTTCGTGCCCGATGCGAGCGTCGACCGCATCCTGGTGTGCCCGGGCATCCACGGCGTGCTGACGGCGCTGTTCTCGCAGCTTGCGCGGCCGGGCGAGCTGGTGTGCGTGGAGTCGCTCACGTACCCCGGCGTGAAGGCCATCGCGGCGCAGTTGGGCGTGCAGCTGCATGCGCTGCAGATGGACGACGACGGCCCGATTGCCGATGCCTTCGAGCACGCCTGCAGGACGCTCAAGCCCAAGGCGCTGTACTGCAACCCGACGCTGCTGAATCCGACCGCCGCCACGGTCTCGCGCGCCCGTCGCGAGGCGCTCGCGGACGTGGCGCTGCGCTACGCGGTGCCGATCATCGAGGACGACGCCTACGGCATGCTGCCGCGCCAGGTGCCAGCGTCGCTGGCCACGCTGGCGCCCGGGCTCACCTACTACGTGAGCGGATTCTCGAAATGCTTCGGCGCGGGGTTGCGCAGCGCGTATGTGTGCTCGCCGACGGTGGTGCAGTCGCAGCGGCTGGCCGGCGCAATGCGCGCGACCACGGTGATGGCCTCACCCATCACCAATGCGCTGACCACGCTGTGGGTGGAGGACGGCACCGCCGAAGAGATGCTGCAGGCGGTGCGCGCGGAGTCGATGGCGCGGCAGGTGCTGGCCACGCGCTACCTGGGCGCGAACGGGCTGCAGGCGCATCCGGAGGGGTTCCATGCATGGCTGCCGCTCACGCCGGGCTGGAGTCCGGTGGAGTTTGCGTCCTACCTGCGCACGCAGAACGTGGGCGTGGTGGCGAGCGCGGCCTTTTCCACCGACGGCGATCCGCCCGACGCGGTGCGCATCTGCCTGGGCGGGCCGATGTCGCGCGAGCAGTGCGATCAGGCGCTGCGGCTCATCGCGGACACGCTGGCGCATCCGCTGCATCCGCATGCCACGCTGCGCTGACCGCCCGCCGGCGGGGCGGGAGCGGTGCCGGTCAGCGCTTGGCGAACACGCCGCTCCAAGCGAACACGGAGTTGGGTGCGTTCACGTGGCGCAGGCTGGGCACGGGGCGCGGCTGCGGTTCTTTCTTGCGGGGGGCTTCCTCTTCGACGCGCACGCCCTTGGCCAACTGGTCGTCGACCAGGCTCTGCAGCGTGACGGAGTCGAGGAACTCCATCACGTGGTGGTTGGCGGAGGCCCAGAGCGCATCGGTCGAGTAGCAGCCGGATTCGCCGTCTGCGGCGCCGTTGCCGGCCTTGTCGCGCGGCGGTGCGGCTTCGGCCTCTGGTGCGGCCTGGCCGTCGACCGAGAACAGGATGTCCGCAACGGTGATCTCAGATGCCTTGCGCGCCAGCGTGTAGCCACCGCCCGGGCCTCGCGTCGCCTTCACCAGCGCATGCTGGCGCAGCTTGCTGAAGAGTGCCTCCAGCGACGAGCGGGCAATATGTTGGCGCTTGGCGATCGACGCCAGGGCCACGGGGCCGGCCTGCTCGCGCAGCGCGACATCGATCATGGCCGTCACGGCGAAGCCGCCCTTCGTCGTCAGACGCATGGAGTGTTCCTCATGGATGTGTCTGGAATACAGACATTGAATGAATGGCTGTCTTGCGCGTTCGCGAAAGACAGCGCCGGAACGTAGGTGTCCGAAAGCCCCGAAAAGTTTCCGGAATGCTTCTTAAGCTTCTTCAGGTCTGGATGTAACCAACGGTTCGCCCATCGGTGGTTTCCGGCGCTCGGGGCTCGCCCATCATCTCGCGCAGGGAGGCTTCGATCATGCGGGACATGGCGTCCAGTGCCAGGTCGTTGGGCTGGGTGCCGAAGGGTTCCTCGATCTCGGCGCCCAGTGCCTCGAGTGCGAAGAAGGTGTATGCGACGAACGCGACCACCACCGGCGTCATTGCGCCGATGGCGTCCACGAGGCCGAAGGGCAGCAGCACGCAGTAGAGATAGATGGTGCGGTGGATGATGACGGAATAGGTGAAGGGGATCGGCGTGCTCGCAATGCGCTCGCAGCCGCCCAGTGCCTCCGTCAGCCGCCCCAGCGGTACTTCCATGGCCTGCGCGAGCATCGGGTCGAGCCGGCCGCTCCTGCGCTGGTCGCGCAGCCATTCGCCGACCATGAGCAGCAGCATGGCCGGCTTGAAGCGCGCGGCGCGCAGGCGCTCGCAGTCTTCCGGCGGCAGCAGGCGTGCGAGGTCGGCGCAGGGATCGGTGCCTCGCAGCTGATGGCGCAGCGCATGCACGAAGGCGATGAGGCGCGCGGCCGCCACGCCGGCGTGCGCGGGGGAGTCGCCCAGGGTCAGCGCCTGGCGCACCAGCGAGCGCGTTTCATTGAGCAGGGTGCCCCACAGCGTGCGGGCTTCCCAGTAGCGCGAATAGCTCGTGCTGTTCCTGAAGCCCAGGAAGATCGCCAGCGTGAGGCCGATGAGCGAGAAGGGCACGAAGTTGAGCGGCACCTTCCATTGAAAAAGCCGCCCGTGCAGTACCGTCACCAGCACCGCGAAGGCGGTGGTCCACAACAGCTGCGGCACGATGTCCGGCAGGACCGAGCCGCGCCACACGAAGAGCATGCGCAGCCAATGAGGGCGGGGTCGGACGATCATCGGGCGACCATTATCCCCGCGTGCCGGCCTCGTGCCCCCGGGGCCACAGAATGGCGCTCTCACCAACACCCCCGGCATTCGCCGATCCACACACCATGTTGACCTACGCAATCCAGAGAGTCGGCTACGACTACAAGCAGACGGACCCGCAGGGAGAGACGAACCTGATCGCCTTCATGGCCGCCATCGACGCCTTCCCGTGGACCGAGCAACTCGCGCTGTGGGACGAGCAGCAGGACGGCCCGCTGCCGACGCTGGTGCTGCAGAACGAGCCCGACCAACGGGAGCTCTGGATCTCGGCGCTGGGCGACGAACGCAACCGCAGCTACCAGCTGCAGTCGGTGTCGATCCAGATGCGCAAGGGCTTCTTCGGCAAGGCGAAGCCGGAGCAGGACGCGGCGGTCGTGGACGAGTGCAGCCGCGCGGAGGTCGATCGCCTCTGCGAGCTTTTCTGCGACGGGCAGTACGAGGCTTTCGATCGCGAGGTGGCAAGGCTCGCCGCGCGGGACGGCGGCGACTGAGAGAGACGGCGCGACTCGCGCCCGGGTCTGCTATGTTTTGCCCGCCGTTCCTCCCTTGTCGCAACTCGATCGATCTGTCTTGAACTCCATCAGCTTCCACCCCAACCGCTTCGACGCCGCCATCGTCGACCTCGACGGCACCATGGTCGACACGCTCGGCGACTTCGCCGCATCGCTGAACCGCATGCTGGCCGATCTTTCCTTGCCCGCGGTCGAGCCGGCTGCGATCGAGCGCATGGTGGGCAAGGGGTCGGAACACCTGATCCATTCCGCGCTCGTGCACGTGATGGCGCCGACCGAGGGCGACGCTGCCGACGCCAGGGCGCGCGCATTGTTCGACCGCGCCTGGGAGCGCTATCAGCACCACTACCTGGCGGTGAACGGCCAGCACTCGGCCGTGTACGCGGGCGTGATCGACGGCCTGAAGGCACTGCGCGCGCAGGGCCTGCGGCTGGCGTGCCTCACGAACAAGCCGACGTCGTTCGCGAAGCCGCTGCTGGCCGAGAAGGGGCTCGACGGGTTCTTCGAACTGGTGTTCGGCGGCGACGCCTTCGAGCGCAAGAAGCCCGATCCGCTGCCGCTGCTGAAGACCTGCGAGGCGCTGGGCACGACGCCCGCACGCACGCTGATGGTGGGCGATTCGAGCAACGACGCGCGTGCCGCGC
This sequence comes from Variovorax sp. MPBD4-3, assembly GCF_058809745.1. Classification (NCBI taxonomy): domain Bacteria; kingdom Pseudomonadati; phylum Pseudomonadota; class Betaproteobacteria; order Burkholderiales; family Comamonadaceae; genus Variovorax; species Variovorax sp. MPBD4-3. Next base: position 8,497 of record NZ_JBXASW010000051.1, on the reverse strand, counting down.
GCGCCGCCGGCTGCCCCGTGGTGCTCGTGACCTACGGCTACAACCACGGCGAGCCGGTGCGGGCGGTGGATGCCGACGGCTTCGTGGATTCGCTGGCCGAACTTGCGGCCGCCTGATCTGAGGCTGTTCGGCTACTGCTTGCCAAGCAGCGCGTCCTTCAGCTTCCAGTCGGCCGGGTTGGGCCCCAGCCAGATGCGCAGCAGGGCGTTGAAGAAGGCCGGCTCCTTCACCGGGTCGGGCTGAGGCACGCCGCGCACCGTGATCACGGTGCCCGTGCCTGGCACCCAGTCGATGTTGAAGGTGTCGCCGGTCTTCAACTGCTTCTGGTCCGCGAACATCTGGCCCATGCGCAGCAGCCCTGGAATGAGGTTGACCATTTCGCTCTTGGGCGAGTTCTCTTCCACGCCCTTGGTGAAGAGCTTGCCGAGTTCGTTCGCGTCGATGTCGCGCAGCATGGTGATGGCCACGCGCTTGGGACCCGGCGCGGCCAGCGCCTCTTCCGGCGTCGACACCTTCTTGCCCACGTACAGCCCCGCCGTGTAGACCTTGAAGATGGCCTTGTAGCGAATGCCCGCGCCGTTGAGCTGCAGCGCACTGCCATGCAGGTCCATGCGGTCTTCGAGCTTGACGCCGGCCACATCGACCTGGGCCGCCGCGGCACCGGACGCGGCAGCGGCAAGACAGGCCGCCAGGGCGAGCCGGGAGAACACGGTCGGGAGCGAAAAAGCTGGCACGGGAGGTCTCCTCGGTATTTTGCGAACGGTCGTGCGAATGTATCTTTTCGTTTTATGGGCAACCTCGGGATGAACCCTGAAGCCGCCCTGAAGCCGCGCCGGAGCGGCCGTTGTTGTGCGAACCGGCGTTTTCGTGGGCTAAACTCGGCTTTCCATGTTCGTTCATCACATCAATCAAACAGGTGAAGGCAGCCGGGGAGCCTGGCCCTGGCGTAGCCATACTTCGCTGACTGTTTGATTGCACGGCGCACGCCGTGCGCCCGCGGTTCCGGATCGACACATACTCGACGACGCCGGACCACCCGTGAATGACCTTGCCCCCGGCCAAAGGAGCGCCGGCTGGCAATTGGAGAACGAACCCGTGATCACCGAACTTGAATTCAAGAGCCTCAGCGCCCAGGGCTACAACCGCATTCCGCTGATGGCCGAGGCCTTCGCCGACCTCGAGACGCCTCTTTCCCTCTATCTCAAGCTCGCCCATTCGCAAGGCGGCGGCAAGCACAGCTTCCTGCTCGAATCCGTGGTGGGCGGCGAGCGCTTCGGGCGCTACAGCTTCATCGGGCTGCCCGCGAGGACCTTGCTGCGCGCCAGCGGCTTCGGCGCCGAGGCCGTCACCGAGGTGGTGACCGACGGGGAGGTGGTGGAAACCGTCAAGGGCAATCCGCTCGACTTCGTCGCCGAGTACCAGAAGCGGTTCAAGGTGGCGCTGCGCCCGGGCCTTCCCCGCTTCTGCGGCGGCCTTGCCGGCTATTTCGGCTACGACACCGTGCGCCACATCGAGCGCAAGCTCGAAAAAAGCTGCCCGCCCGACACACTGGGCTGCCCCGACATCCTGCTGCTGCAGTGTGAAGAGCTGGCCGTCATCGACAACCTCTCGGGCAAGCTGTACCTCATCGTCTATGCCGATCCGAAGCAGCCCGAGGCCTATGCAGTGGGCAAGCGCCGCCTGAGGGAGCTCAAGGAAAAGCTCAAGTACTCGGTGAGCGCCCCCATCGTGAAGCCCACGCAGCCGCATCCGCCCGAGCGCAGCTTCGCCAAGGCCGACTACCTTGCGGCCGTGGAGCGCGCCAAGGAAATGATCGCCGCCGGCGACTTCATGCAGGTGCAGGTGGGACAGCGCATCAGCAAGCGCTACACCGAGTCGCCGCTGTCGCTGTACCGCGCGCTGCGTTCGCTGAACCCTTCGCCCTACATGTACTACTACAACCTCGGCGACTTCCACGTGGTGGGCGCCTCGCCCGAGATCCTGGTGCGCCAGGAAAACACGGGCGAGGGCGAGCAGAAGATCACCATCCGCCCGCTGGCCGGCACGCGTCCGCGCGGCGCGTCGATCGAGCTGGACAAGGCCGCCGAGGTGGAGCTCATCAACGACCCGAAGGAGCGCGCCGAGCACGTGATGCTGATCGACCTCGCGCGCAACGACATCGGCCGCATCGCCAAGACCGGCACCGTGAAGGTGACCGAAGCCTTCGCGGTGGAGCGCTACAGCCACGTGATGCACATCGTGAGCAACGTCGAAGGCACGCTGAAGGACGGCATGACCGCCATCGACGTGCTCAAGGCCACCTTCCCGGCCGGCACGCTGACCGGCGCGCCCAAGGTGCATGCGATGGAGCTGATCGACCAGCTGGAGCCCACCAAGCGCGGCCTCTACGGCGGCGCCTGCGGCTACATCAGCTATGCGGGCGACATGGACGTGGCCATCGCCATCCGCACCGGCATCGTGAAGGACCAGATGCTGCACGTGCAGGCCGCGGCCGGCGTGGTGGCCGACTCGGTGCCCGAACTCGAGTGGAAGGAAACGGAAGCCAAGGCGCGCGCACTCCTGCGCGCCGCCGAACTGGTCGAGGAAGGCCTGGAATGATGAGCAACGCACCGGATATTCAGAACGACTTCTCGCACGAGATCATCGGCGCCGCCGTCGAGGTGCAGCGCGTGCTCGGCACGGGGCTCGACGAAGCCGCCTATGCCGCGGCGCTGGCCATCGAGCTGGCCGAGCGCGAGATCGGCTTCACGCGCGACGTGGCGCTGTCGGCCAGCTACAAGGGCCGCTCGCTCGGTGAGGTCTACCGCGCGGGCTTCGTGATCGAGCAGTCGGTCATCGTGGAGCTCAAGGCGGTCGACGTGCTGACCGACCTGCATCGCGCGCAGGTGCTGGCCGCGCTGCGGCTGTCGGGCCTCAAGCTGGGCCTGCTGATCAACTTCAACGTGTTCCCCGTCGTCAAGGGCGTCCACCGGATTGTGAGCAAGCCATGAAACTGCTGATGATCGACAACTACGACAGCTTCACCTACAACATCGTCCAGTACTTCGGCGAGCTGGGCGCGGACGTGCAGGTGCACCGCAACGACGAGATCACCGTGGCGCAGATCGGCGAACTCGTCGCCTCCGGCGTGACGCGGCTGGTGGTGTCGCCCGGGCCGTGTTCGCCGGCGGAGGCGGGCGTGTCGGTGGCCGCCATCGAGGCATTTGCCGGCAAGCTGCCCATTCTGGGCGTGTGCCTGGGGCACCAGGCCATCGGCGCGGCCTTCGGCGGCAAGATCGTGCGCGCGCAGCAGCTGATGCACGGCAAGACGAGCGAGATCACGACCACGCAGGAAGGCGTGTTCGCGGGGCTGCCGCAGAAGTTCGTCGTCAACCGCTATCACTCGCTGTCCATCGAGCGCGAGAGTTGTCCCAAGGCGCTGGCTGTCACCGCCTGGACCGACGACGGCGAGATCATGGGGGTGCGGCACACCGGATTCGCGCACGACGTGCGCATCGAAGGCGTGCAGTTCCATCCCGAATCCATCCTGACGGAGCACGGCCACGCCATGCTCAAGAACTTCCTGGACTGAGCCACCATGACCGACCGCACCCACCTCGTCGACCTGCGCAGCGACACCGTCACCCAACCCACGCCCGCGATGCGCGAGGCCATGATGGCGGCGCCGCTGGGCGACGACGTCTTCGGCACCGATCCGAGCGTGAACGCGCTGCAGGAAAAGATCGCCGCCATGCTCGGCTTCGAGGCCGCGCTGTTCGTGCCGACCGGCACGCAGAGCAACCTCTGCGCGATCCTTTCGCATTGCGGCCGGGGCGACGAATACATCGTCGGCCAGCAGGCGCATTGCTACCGCTGGGAAGGCGGCGGCGCGGCGGTGTTCGGCAGCGTGCAGCCGCAGCCGCTCGACCATGCGCCCGACGGCACGCTGCCGCTCGCGCAGATCGAGGCCGCCGTCAAGCCCGACGACGCGCACTTCGCGCGCACGCGGCTGCTGGCGCTGGAGAACACGCTGGGCGGCAAGCTGCTGCCCTTCGAGTACGTGCAGGCTGCGACCGACCTGGCGAAGAGCAAGGGGCTGCAGCGGCACCTGGACGGCGCACGGCTCTTCAATGCGGCGACCGCGCAGGCTGCGTTGAACAAGCGCAGCGACATCCGCGCGGAAGCCCGCCGGATCGCGCAGTGCTTCGACAGCGTGTCGGTGTGCTTCAGCAAGGGCCTGGGCGCGCCCATCGGCTCGGCGCTGGTGGGCTCGCGCGAGTTCATCGCGCGTGCGCACCGCGTTCGCAAGATGGCGGGCGGCGGCATGCGGCAGGCCGGCCTGCTGGCGGCGGCGGCATCGCATGCGCTCGACCATCACATCGACCGCCTGGCCGACGACCATGCGCTGGCGCAGCGGCTCGCACAGGGGCTCAAGGGCATCGAGGGTCTGAAGGTCGAGGCGCCGCACACCAACATCGTGTTCGTCGATCTCGCGGGTGCCGCGCAGGCGCGATCCGCGGAGCTGCTCGCGAGCCTGAACCAGCAGGGCATTCTTGCGACGGGGCTCTACCGGCTGCGCTTCGTGACGCACCTCGATGTCGATGCCGCCGGCGTCGACCGCGCGGTCACAGCGATTCGCGGATTCTTCAACGCCTGAGCCCCGGGGGAGCGAGATGCCCGATCTTCCTCATCTGCTCGCCTTCATCGCCGCCGGCTGGCTGCTCAACCTGACACCGGGGCCCGACGTGCTGTACGTCGTGACCAATTCGCTGCGCTCCGGCGTGCGCGCCGGCATCATGGCGGGACTCGGCATCACGGCGGGCTGCTTCGTCCACATCTTCGCCGCCGCCGTGGGCGTCGGCACGCTGATGGCGACGTCGGCCGCCGCCTTCACGGTGCTCAAGTACATCGGCGCGGCGTACCTGCTGTACCTCGGCGTGCGCATGTTGCTGTCGCGCGCGAAGCCGCCGGCCGACCTGCGGGCCGAGGCGGCGGCGGCCGGCGAGCGCAGCCTGAAAGCGATCTTCCTGGGCGGCTTCTGGACCAACGTGCTCAATCCCAAGGTCGCGCTTTTCTTCCTGGCCTTCGTGCCGCAATTCATCGCGCCCGGCGCCGGCAACACGGCGCTCTGCTTCGTGCTGCTGGGCGTGCTGTTCAACGTCAACGCCATTCCCGTGAACATCGGCTGGGCCGTCGCCGCGGGCTGGATGGCGCGCCGCAGCGCCGTTCAGAAGGGCATGCACTGGCTCGACCGCGCCGCCGGCGTGCTGTTCATCGGCTTCGGCCTCAAGCTTGCGTTCACCGATGCGCCCGCCGTTCGCGTCGGCCGCTGATTCACCCCGAGGAGACTTTCCATGATCACCCCCCAGGAAGCGCTGCAGCGCACCATCGAACACCGCGAAGTCTTCCACGACGAGATGCTGCACATCGTGCGCCTCATCATGAGCGGCGAGTGCTCGCCGGTGATGATGGCCGCGCTGATCACCGGCCTGCGCGTGAAGAAGGAAACCATCGGCGAGATCACCGCCGCCGCGCAGGTGATGCGCGAGGTGTCGACCAAGGTGCCGGTGACCGATACGACCAACCTGGTCGACATCGTCGGCACCGGCGGCGACGGCTCGCACACCTTCAACATCTCGACCTGCTCGATGTTCGTGGCCGCCGCTGCGGGCGCCAAGGTGAGCAAGCACGGCGGGCGCAGCGTGTCGAGCAAGTCGGGCAGCGCCGACGTGCTGGAGTCGCTGGGCGTGAACATCAACCTGAAGCCCGAGCAGATCGCGCGCTCCATCGAGGAGTGCGGCATCGGGTTCATGTTCGCGCCGAACCACCATCCCGCGATGAAGAATGTCGCGCCGGTGCGCAAGGAGCTCGGCATCAAGACGATCTTCAACATCCTCGGGCCGCTGACCAATCCGGCCGGCGCGCCGAACATCCTGATGGGCGTGTTCCACCCCGACCTCGTGGGCATCCAGGTGCGCGCGCTGCAGCGCCTGGGCACCGAGCATGCGATGGTGGTCTACGGCCGCGACGGCATGGACGAGATTTCGCTCGGCGCGGCCACCATGGTGGGCGAACTGAAGGACGGCGAGATCCGCGAGTACGAACTGCACCCCGAGGATTTCGGCTTCGCGATGTCGAGCAACCGCGCGCTGCGCGTGGAAACGCCGGAGCAGTCGAAGGCCATGCTGCTGGGTGTGCTCGACAATCAGGCCGGCCCCGCGCTGGACATCGTGCTGCTGAACGCAGGCGCCGCGCTGTACGCGGCCAACGTGGTCGATTCAGTGGCCGCGGGCGTCGAGCGTTCGCGTGCCGCCATTGCGTCGGGTGCCGCCAAGGCCAAGCTCGCGGAGCTGGTCAAGGCATCCGCCACCGTCTGAACACAGAGAAACCGGGAGCACCAGAAACCCCATGTCCGACATCCTCGACAAGATCGTTGCCGTCAAGCACCAGGAGGTCGCCGCGGCCCGCAAGCGCGCGTCGCTCGAAGCCGTGCGCTTCGACGCGGAGAGCCGCATGCTCACGCGTGATTTCGAAGCCGCCTTGCGCGCCAAGATCGCCGCGGGCCACGCTGCGGTGATTGCCGAAGTCAAGAAGGCCAGCCCGAGCAAGGGCGTGCTGCGCGCGGACTTCATTCCGGCCGACATCGCGCAGAGCTATGCGGAGGGCGACGGCACGGTCAGTGCGGCTTGCCTCTCGGTATTGACCGACAAGCAGTTCTTCCAGGGCGGCGTCGACTATCTCAAGCAGGCGCGTGCCTCGTGCGACCTGCCGGTGCTGCGCAAGGATTTCATCGTCGATGAATACCAGGTGTACGAATCGCGCGCGATGGGCGCCGATGCGATCCTGCTGATCGCCGCATGCCTCGACGACGCACAGATGAAGGACTACGAAGCCATCGCGCGCGGGCTGGACATGGCGGTGCTGGTGGAGGTGCACGACGCGGCCGAACTTGACCGCGCGCTGAAGCTCAGGACGGCGCTGATCGGCGTCAACAACCGCAATCTGCGCAACTTCGAGGTGTCGATCCAGGCGACCATCGACCTGCTGCCCAGGCTGCCGAATGACCGCCTGCCAGTGACGGAGTCGGGCATCGGTACGCGCGAGGACGTGGCCACGCTGCGCGCCGCAGGCGTCAACGCCTTCCTGGTCGGCGAGGCCTTCATGCGTGCCAAGGAACCCGGCGAGGCCCTCGCTGCTTTGTTCAAATGAGCCGGCCCGATCAGCTGTCGAGCAGCGACCCCGCCGACTGGCCCGTGGCGCCGGGCTGGCAGTCGTTGGTCGATGATTTCTTTGCCAGCGCGGTGGGGCAGAAGCTGCAGGGCTTTCTGCGCGAGCGGCTCGATGCTGGCGCGGTGATCTTCCCGCCGCAGCCGCTGCGGGCGCTGGAGCTCACGCCGCCGGAGGACGTGCGCGTGGTCATCCTGGGTCAGGACCCGTATCACGGGCGCGGGCAGGCCGAGGGGCTGGCGTTCTCGGTGGCGCCCGGGGTGGCGCTGCCGCCGTCGCTGCGCAACATCTTCAAGGAACTGCAGCGTGACCTCGGCACGGCGCCCCCTGCATTCCCCAATCCGGGCGGCAGCCTGGTGAAGTGGGCGACGCATGGCGTGCTGCTGCTCAACACCTGCCTGACGGTCGAGGAGGCCCAGCCCGCCGGCCACGCAGGCAAGGGCTGGGAGGTGCTGACGGATGCCGTCATCCGCCATGTTTCAGGTGGAGAAAAACCTGTTGTTTTTATGCTCTGGGGTTCGCACGCGCAAAGTAAGCGGGCGTTGATCGATGTTGGGCGACATAAGGTGCTGATGTCGAATCATCCGTCGCCTCTATCGGCCCTGAGGCCGCCCGTGCCGTTCATCGGCTGCGGCCATTTTGGCGAAGCCCGTGCCTGGCGTGAGGCGCAGCAGTCGGCGGGGTGAAAACTTAGGCGATAATCGTGGGCTAACGCCTCGAGCGGTTTTCCTGCATCTTCGTTGATGCATGGGTTTCCGGGTAGTCACAAAACCGTGCTATATTTCGAGGTTCGCCGGAGAGGTGGCCGAGTGGTTAATGGCAGCAGACTGTAAATCTGCCCTCTTACGAGTACGCTGGTTCGAATCCAGCCCTCTCCACCAGCGATGAATTTGGTTTCTAAGAGCGATTGGATCTAGCGCTTTGGGTGCCTTGAAGTGCCCCCGATGCGGGAGTAGTTCAATGGTAGAACCCCAGCCTTCCAAGCTGATGACGCGGGTTCGATTCCCGTCTCCCGCTCCAGAGGCCCGGTTCGTTGTTGAGGCGATGTGAATTCGTAACTTTGTTACAAAAGCCCTTTTGGCTCAGTGGTAGAGCACTCCCTTGGTAAGGGAGAGGTCGCGGGTCCGATTCCCGCAAAGGGCACCAGTTTTTGGGGGTTGCAACGGCAGCTTTGCAACCCATCTGCATACGTTGAAAACGTTTTTTTCGGAGTCGAAAAATGGCAAAAGGTAAATTCACCCGCACCAAGCCTCACGTCAACGTGGGCACGATCGGTCACGTCGACCACGGC
>NZ_JBXASW010000050.1:0-45756 GCF_058809745.1 Variovorax sp. MPBD4-3 | reverse complement strand
CCCCTGGCACCCCCGCCCATGAAGCTGTCCGGCCTCGAGCCAGTCGCCATCGGCGAAGGCACGCTGTTCGTCAATATCGGCGAGCGCACCAACGTCACCGGCTCCAAGGCCTTTGCGCGGATGATCCTGAACGGCCAGTTCGAAGAGGCGCTGGCCGTGGCGCGCCAGCAGGTCGAGAACGGCGCGCAGGTGATCGACATCAACATGGACGAAGCCATGCTCGACAGCAAGGCGGCCATGGTGCGCTTCCTGAACCTCATTGCCAGCGAGCCCGACATCGCGCGCGTGCCGGTGATGGTCGACAGCTCGAAGTGGGAGGTCATCGAGGCCGGCCTGCGCTGCATCCAGGGCAAGGGCATCGTCAACTCCATCTCCATGAAGGAGGGCGTCGACAAGTTCAAGCACGAGGCCAAGCTGGTCAAGCGCTACGGCGCCGCCGCCGTGGTCATGGCCTTCGACGAGAAGGGCCAGGCCGACACCTACGCGCGCAAGATCGAGATCTGCGAGCGCGCCTACCGCATCCTGGTCGACGAGGTGGGCTTCCCGCCGGAAGACATCATCTTCGACCCGAACATCTTCGCCATTGCCACCGGCATCGAGGAGCACGACAACTACGCGGTCGACTTCATCAACGCCGTGCGCTGGATCAAGGAGAACCTGCCGGGCGCCAAGGTGTCGGGCGGCGTGAGCAACGTGAGCTTCAGCTTCCGCGGCAACGACCCGGTGCGCGAGGCGATCCACACCGTGTTCCTGTACCACGCCATCAAGGCCGGCATGGACATGGGCATCGTCAACGCCGGCATGGTGGGCGTGTACGACGACCTGGAGCCGACGCTGCGCGAGCGCGTGGAAGACGTGGTGCTCAACCGCCGCCCTGACGCCGGCGAGCGCCTCGTCGAGGTTGCCGAAACCGCCAAGAGCGGTGCCAAGGACGACAGCAAGAAGCTCGAATGGCGCGGCACGCCCGAGAACCCGGTGCACGTCAACCAGCGCCTGTCGCATGCCATGGTGCACGGCATCACCGACTTCATCGTCGAGGACACCGAAGAGGCCTACCAGCAGATCCTCGCCAAGGGCGGCCGTCCGCTGCACGTGATCGAAGGCCCGCTGATGGACGGCATGAACATCGTGGGCGACCTGTTCGGCCAGGGCAAGATGTTCCTGCCGCAGGTGGTGAAGTCGGCGCGCGTCATGAAGTCGGCCGTGGCCCACCTCATTCCCTACATCGAGGAAGAAAAGCGCCAGGACGAAGCCGCGGGCCGCGACGTGCGCACCAAGGGCAAGATCATCATCGCCACCGTGAAGGGCGACGTGCATGACATCGGCAAGAACATCGTCACCGTCGTGCTCCAGTGCAACAACTTCGAAGTGGTGAACATGGGCGTGATGGTCCCGTGCCACGAGATCCTGGCCAAGGCGAAGGTCGAGGGCGCGGACATCGTGGGCCTGTCGGGCCTGATCACGCCCAGCCTCGAAGAGATGCAGTACGTGGCCGGCGAGATGCAGAAGGACGACCACTTCCGCATCAGGAAGATCCCGCTGCTCATCGGCGGCGCCACCACCAGCCGCGTGCACACGGCCGTGAAGATCGCGCCGCACTACGAAGGCCCGGTGGTCTACGTGCCCGACGCTTCGCGCAGCGTGAGCGTGGCGCAAAGCCTGCTGAGCGACCAGGCGACCGCGTACATCGACGAGATCAACGCCGACTACGAGAAGGTGCGCCAGCAGCACGCCAACAAGAAGCAGGTGCCGCTGTGGCCGCTGGCCAAGGTGCGCGCCAACAAGACGCCGATCGACTGGTCGAGCTACACGCCGCCGGTACCCAAGTTCATCGGCCGGCGCGTGTTCAGGAACTTCGACCTGACCGAGCTTGCCAAGTACATCGACTGGGGGCCGTTCTTCCAGACCTGGGACCTGGCCGGCCCGTTCCCGGCCATCCTGAAGGACGAGATCGTCGGCACCGAGGCCGTGCGCGTGTACGCCGACGGCCAGCGCATGCTCAAGCGCCTGATCGAAGGCCGCTGGCTCAGCGCGAGCGGCATCGTCGGCTTCTGGCCCGCCAACACGGTGAACGACGACGACATCGAGCTCTACACCGACGAGACGCGCAGCGAGGTCGCGCTCACCTGGTACGGCATGCGCCAGCAGACCGAGAAGCAGGTGATCGACGGCGTGATGCGCCCGAGCCGCTGCCTGGCCGACTTCGTCGCGCCCAAGGCGAGCGGCCTGAAGGACTACGTGGGCGTGTTCGCCGTGACGGCCGGCCTGGGCGTGGAGAAAAAAGAGAAGTACTTCATCGACGACCTCGACGACTACTCCGCCATCATGCTCAAGGCCCTGGCCGACCGGTTGGCCGAGGCCTTCGCCGAGTCGCTGCACCACCGCGCGCGCACCGACCTCTGGGGCTACGCGAGCGACGAAAGCCTGAGCAACGACGACATGATTGCCGAGAAATACCGCGGCATCCGCCCCGCGCCCGGCTATCCCGCCTGCCCCGACCACAGCGTGAAACGGCCGATGTTCGACCTTCTGGGCTGCGCGGACATTGGAATGACCCTGACGGAAAGCCTCGCTATGATGCCCGCCGCCAGCGTGAGTGGTTTTTACTTAAGTCACCCCGATTCCACCTACTTCAACGTCGGCAAGATCGGGCATGACCAGTTGCAGGACCAGGCCGCGCGGCGCAAGGAGAGCGAGGCCGACCTGGAGCGCCTGCTGGCACCCAATCTTTGAACCCGCCGGCCGGTCCCCAGCCGACCGGCACCGGGAGTTGCTATTCAGAAATTGATATTCGCGGCCGCGCACTACGCGGCACTGGCGGTCTTCATCACCAGCAGCTGGGGTTTCGGCCGCGCATTGCTCGGCCGCCTGGCTCCGCCGCCCCGGCGTGACGCTTGGCTGGAGGCCGCGATGGCCGTGGCCCTGGGCATGGGGCTCTTCATCTGCGCGTTCCAGGCGCTGGCCATCTTCGGTGCCTTCCGGCCGGGGGCCACGCTGGCACTGGTGCTGGCGGGCGTGGCGGCCGCCGCGATCCAGCTGCCCGGCTGGCTGCGCGAGCGGCGTGCCCTTCGTTCCGGCGAGGCCGCCGCGCCCTGGACCCGTTACGAGCGCATCGCCGCCATCGCGCTGGCGCTGGTCGCGCTGCCCGCCCTGGTGGCGCCGCTCGCGCCGCCCTTCGCCTTCGACGAGCTGATGTACCACCTGCCCTATGCGCGGCAGGTCGCGCAGCAGGGCACGCTGGGCATCCACGACTGGCTGCGCTACCCCTGGTTCCCGTACAACTACAACCTGCTGTATGCCGCCGCGCTGCAACTGGGCGACGACGTGTTGCCGCACTTCCTCAACGCCCTGGCGGGTGCGCTGTCGGTGGTGATGCTCTACCGCCTCGGCATGCAGCATGCCAACCGGCTCACCGCCTGCATCGGCGCGGCCGTCTGGCTGGGGCTCGGCGACTACTCCAACGCGCTCATCGACATGGGCGTGGCGCTGTTCGTGCTGTCGGCCTGCGTGGCGCTGTGGTGGTGGCGCGAGTCGCAGCCCGGCAGGCCGGTGCACGGCGGCATGCGCTGGCTGGGGCTCGCGGCCTTCTTCCTCGGCGTGGCGGCCGGCTCCAAGTACCAGGCGCTGGTCTTCATGCCGCTGGTGGCGCTGTTCGTGGTGCGCCAGGAGCGCAGCCCCAAGGCCTGGGCGCTCGCGCTGGTGTGCTTCCTGCTGCCGTGCATCTACTGGTATGCGCGCAACTTCGTCATGACGGGCGATCCCTTCAATCCCATCGGCGCGCGTGTGTTCGGCTTCACCGAATGGACGCCGGCCGACTACGTGCAGCAGGTGGCCGACGTGCGCGTGCACGCCGAAATGCCCAATGCGCTGATCTGGTCGTTCTTCCTCGCGCCCTTCGGCGTGCTGTGGAAGCGCTCCGCCGCCGTGCGCGCGGCGGGCTGGTTCTGCCTCTACTCGGTGGCCGTGTGGGTCGCGACCTCGCGCTACCCGCGCTACCTGATGGCGTCGTTCCCGCTGCTGGCCCTGGTCTCGGCCGTCGGCTGGCAGGTGCTGTTCGGCTGGATCTCGTCGGGCCTGCGCCGCGTGTTCGGCCGCAAGGACGAGCGCGAGGCCGGTGCTGCGGTCGCGACAGGCGCCATGAGCCGCGACACCGCCCGCGCCGGCGCCCGCATGGGCGACTGGGTGGCCGTGCTGCTGCTGGCCGTGCTGGCGGCCGTGGCGGTGCGCCAGACCGCGGTCAAGGTCGGCATGATCTCGGTCACACCCGAGACGCGCGAAGCCTTCCTGCGCAAGCACGTGCCGGGCTATGCCGCCATGGACTACCTGCGCCGCAACGCCACCGGCCGGGTCTACCAGGTCGCGCTGAACGAGGCGATCTACTACGGCCCCAACCCGATCTGGGGCGACACCCTCGGTCCTTGGCGCTACACCGACTTCGGCAAGCTGTCGGGCGGCGACCTCGCGCGCAAGCTCGCGGGGCTGGGCTTCGTCGCCGTGGTGCTGCCGGACTCCGTCGTGCCCGTGTTCAGCGCCCGGGTCGACTTCGACAAGTACTTCGCCGTGCAGTTCGAACAGGACGGCAGCCGCGTCTACCGTATCCTCCCCGTCGCACCATGACCGACGCCGACCCCCACGCCCACGCCCGCCATCCCTTGCGCATCGCAGTCGTCATCCCCTGCTACAACGAGGCGCTGGCCATCGCGCAGGTGGTCGAGGGCTTTCGCGCGGCGCTGCCCGAGGCCGAAGTCCACGTCTTCGACAACAACTCCAGCGACGGCACCGCCGCCGTCGCGCGCGCGGCCGGCGCCGTCGTCACGCACGTGGCCGCGCGCGGCAAGGGCAACGTGGTGCGGCGCATGTTCGCCGACGTCGAGGCCGACGTCTACGTCATGGCCGACGGCGACGCCACCTACGACGCCGCCGCCGCGCGCCGGCTGATCGGCCGGCTGGTGGAGGGCAACCTCGACATGGTGGTCGGCAACCGCGTCGACGACGGCCGGAACGCGCTCACCTACCGTGCGGGCCACCGCTTCGGCAACCGGCTGCTGACCGGCGCCGTGGTGCAGCTCTTCGGCGGCGGCCTGACCGACATGCTCTCGGGCTACCGCGTGTTCTCGCGGCGCTACGCCAAGTCGTTCCCGGCGCTGTCGCGCGGCTTCGAGATCGAGACCGAACTCACCGTGCACGCGCTCGAGCTGCGCATGCCCTACGCGGAAGAAAGCACCGCCTACAGCACGCGGCCCGAGGGCTCCGAGAGCAAGCTCTCGACCTACCGCGACGGCTGGCGCATCCTCAAGACCATCTGCAAGCTGTTCGTGAGCGAACGGCCGCTGCAGTTCTTCTCGATCATCGGGGGCTTGCTGGTGGCCCTCTCGGTCGTGCTGGCGGTGCCGCTCTTCATGACCTACATGCACACCGGCCTCGTGCCGCGCCTTCCTACGGCGGTGCTGGTGACGGGCGCCATGCTGGCCGCGATGCTGTCCTTCGTCTGCGGCATCGTGATGCACGCCATCACGCTCGGGCGGCGGGAGGCCAAGCGGCTGCGCTACCTCGCTATTCCGGGCGTGCGCGCGGCTGTCCACCGATGAAGATCGGCCGGGAGTTCCTGTCGTTCGCCTTGATCGGCGTGATCGGGCTCGTCGTCGACGTGGTGGTGCTGTACCTGCTGGCGCCGCTGCTGGGCTGGTACGTCGCGCGCGTGGTGTCGTTCCTGGCGGCGGCGACCACCACCTGGGCCTTCAACCGCCGCTACACCTTCGCGGCCGGCGCGGCGGCCAGCCGCTCCATCTGGCGTGAGTACTTCGGCTACCTCGCCACCATGACCGCCGGCGCGGTGCTGAACTACGGCGCCTACGTGCTGACCCTGCACTGGGTCGAAGGCCGCTGGGCCGCCGCGCTCGGCGTGGCCATGGGCAGCCTTGCCGGGATGAGCGCGAATTTCCTGTCGGCGCGCTACCTGGTGTTTCGCTCGCACCGCGGCGGCTGAGGCCGCCGGTCAGTGCGCGCCTGAAACCACCACCGGGATCTCGGTCGCAGGCGGCGTGTTGCGGCTGCGGCCGCAGCGCACGATGCCGTCGATCATCACCATGCCCACGCCCGGAATGTCGCCGAGCTGCACGCTTTCGAGCAGGCCCGGCGCGGGCGAGTGCTGCGCGCGGTCCATGAAGACGAAGTCGGCGTCGCGGCCCACCTCGACCAGCCCGCAGTTGAGCTTGCGGATCTTCGCGGTGTTGCCGGTGGCGAAGCAGAACACCAGTTCGGCCGGGATGTTCGCGATGGACGACAGCATCGCCACCATGCGCAGGATGCCCAGCGGCTGCACGCCGGAGCCCGCGGGCCCGTCGGTGCCGAGGATCACGCGGTGCGGGCACTTGAGCTCGAGTGCTGCCTTGGCCGCGGCGATGGCGACCTTCTCGTTGCCGTTGTGCACGATCTCGATGGCGCGCGAGCTCTTCTCGCACAGCTCGCACACGTGCGCCTCGGGCAGCGAGGTGTGGCCGCCGTTGATGTGGCCGATGATGTCGGCGTCGGCTTCGAGCACCACGTCCTTGTCGATCAGGCCCGAGCCGGGAATCGACGGGCCGCCGGTGTGGATGGTGCTCTGGATGCCGTACTTGCGCGCCCAGGCCACCATCTCCTTCGCTTCATAGCCGGCCTTGACCGAGCCCAGGCCCACTTCACCGAGCAGGCCCACGCCGGCTTCGGCGAGTTCCTTGAAGTCGCTCTCGACCATGCCCTTCTCGATGACCGGCGCGCCGGCCAGCACCTTCACGCCGCCGGGGCGGAAGTTGTCGAACGCGCGCTGCGCCGTGATGGCCAGGGCCTTCAGGCCGACGATGTCTTTCGGGCGGCCGGGCAGGTGCACTTCGCCGGCGGAAATCATGGTCGTCACGCCACCGTGCATGGTCGAGTCGATCCAGCCGATCTGGCCTTGGCGCGGCGTCCAGTCGCCGAACACCGGGTGCACGTGGCTGTCGATCAGGCCGGGCGCCACGCAGGTCTTCTTCGCGTCGATGACGGTCTTCGCGCCTTCGAGGTCGCAGTCTTTCTCCTTGCCGACCGCGACGATCAGGCCGTCGTTCACCACGATGGTGTCGGCATCGAGGATGGGCTTGTCGATGTCGCCCGAGAGCAGCAGCCCGATGTTCTTTATGACGACCTTGCCCGACTTGCCGCCGGCTGCGATTTCTGCCATTTCGTGTTTTCCTCGTGGGGTGGGGTGTTGTCTTGTACGTCGTCCGCGCGCACGGTGCGCAGCACGGTCTCGATCACGAAGTCTTCCCAGTGCGTGATCGCCTCCGGCGACTCCAGCGGCTCGCCGAGGAAGGCGGTGAGCGTGTGCCGGTTGGAGGTGTAGAAATAGCCGGTGGACGCGATCAGCAGGTAGATGTCGCGCGCCACAAGGTCCTTGCGGAACAGGCCCTGCGCGGCGCCGCTGGCCAGGATTTCCGCAATGATCGCCACCGCGCGCGACGAATACTCGCGAGCGCGCAGCGACTTGGAGATGTGCCGGCCCTTGTGCAGGTTCTCGGTGTTCAGCAGCGTGACGAACTCGGGGTTCTTGCGGTAGTAGCCCAGCACGAAGCGGATGACTTCGGTGAGCGCCTCCACCGGCCGCGAAGCGTCGAGCGCAATGGCGGCCTCGGCGTCGTCCATCCGCTGGTAGATGCCTTCGAGCACCGCGATGAAGAGGCCTTCCTTGCTGCCGAAGTAGTAATAGATCATGCGGTCGTACGACTTGGCGGCCTTGGAGATCTTCTCCACGCTGCCGCCGTCGTAGCCGTACTTGGCGAACACCTTGGTCGCCGACTTCAGGATGCTGTCGCGCGTGGCCTGCGCGGCCGCCTCGCGCACGCCCGTGCGGCGCTGCGGCTTGGGCTTGGCGGTGGAGCGGCTGTCGGCCATCGTGCGCGCGACGTCCTGCCTACTTTTCGGCGAAGGCGCGTTCGACGACGAAGTCGCCTGGCGTGCTGGTGTTGCCTTCCTTGAAGCCGCGCTTTTCCAGGATGTGCTTCAGGTCGACCAGCAGGCCCGGGCTGCCGCACAGCATGACGCGGTCTTCCTCGACGTTGAGCGGCGGCAGGCCGAGGTCGTCGGTGAGCTTGTTGCTCTCGATCAGGTCGGTGATGCGGCCCTGGTTGCGGAACTCCTCGCGCGTGACGGTGGGGTAGTACAGCAGCTGGTTGGCGATCATCTCGCCCAGGATCTCGTGCTTGGGCAGGTGGTCGGTCACCAGGTCGTGGTAGGCCAGTTCGTCGACCTGGCGCACGCCGTGCACCAGAATGACCTGCTCGAACTTCTCGTAGGTCTCCGGGTCGCGGATGATGCTCATGAACGGTGCGAGGCCGGTGCCGGTGCCGAACAGGTACAGGCGCTTGCCCGGCAGCGTGTAGTCGATCAGCAGCGTGCCGGTGGGCTTGCGGCCCACGATGATGGTGTCGCCCACCTGGATGTGCTGCAGCTTCGAGGTGAGCGGGCCGTCTTCCACCTTGATGCTCAGGAACTCGAGATGCTCCTCGTAGTTCGCGCTCACGATGCTGTAGGCACGCAGCAGGGGCTTGTTGTTGACCTTCAGGCCGATCATCGTGAAATGACCGTTCGAGAAGCGCAGCGACGGGTCGCGCGTGGTGGTGAAGGTGAACAGGCGGTCGGTCCAGTGGTGGACGCTCAGGACGCGTTCTTCGCTGAATGCACTCATACGAAACTCAAGAGTTGGTTGGGACGGAGGAAGGTGGCTGAGCCGAAATGCACGCCTGTGGGGCATGCGGCCGTCGGCCGGCTTCGAACCCTCCATTGTCGTTGGTCGGAAAAACCCCGATGAACATCGCGAGAAAACACCATTGCAAGCATCGGGCCTGTTTGCTACATTGCCCTCGAATGTAGTGAACGCAACATGAAAGTGTAGGGAATGCTACACAAACGGAACTCGGCGCACAAGCGGGCGGACGGCACGTTTGTTGCAAAGACCGGCTTCCTGGTTTGCACCTTCGCACACGACCGACACGCCCACGAGATCGCCCCGATGACAGAACACACCAAGACAGACGGACTGCCCGGCATCGACATGCCCGTGGTGGCCGACGCCGGCAGCGGCGCCTTCGGCAAGGCGCCGCCGCGCAACGAGCGCATGAGCACGGCCAAGGTCGAGTGCAACGCCTGCCCCGTGCTGTGCCAGATTTCCGACGGCCGCACCGGCGCCTGCGACCGCTACGCCAACCGCGAAGGCGTTCTGGTGCGCGTCGACCCCGTGGTGCTGCTGCGCCGCGCGGTCGAAAGCGAGGCTCCGGTGCTGGTGCCCTTCGACCGCCCCGGGGCAACGCCCGCCGGGGCCCCGGCCGAGCCCGACTGGAACGGCGACCTGCTGCACGCCGACGAAGTCTTCGTCACCGGCGTGGGTTCCTCCACCACCTACCCCGACTACAAGCCCGCGCCCTTCATCGTGGCTTCCAAGGCCAAGGGCGTCGACATGGTCACCGTCGTCACCGAAGGCATCTTCAGCTACTGCAGCTTCAAGGTGAAGATCGACACCGACCGCTTCCTCGGCTCCGAGCAGGCCAACGTGCGCTACCGCGGCGAGGTGGTCGGCCACGTCACCACGGCCGAGTACGGCTCGCAGATGCTGTCGCTGGGCGGCGTGCACCACCTCACCGGCGGCAGCAAGAAGGAAGGCCGCATGACGGCCGAGCTGATGCAGCTGCTGGGCAACAAGAAGGCGGTGGAATGCACCATCGACGGCGGCTCCACGCTCGTCATCCAGGCCGGCAAGGCGCCCATCGTCAACGGTGTGGAAGAGCAGCGCATGCGCGTGGGCTGCGGCTCCGCAGCGGTGGGCATCTTCGCGCGGCAGTTCGCCGGCGTGGCCGACGAGGTGGTGGTGGTCGACGACCACATCACCGGCGTGCTCACCGAGCACCAGGCCGGCCGCTGCCTCGACATGGCGCCTTCGGGCATCCAGATGCTGGGGCGCAAGTCGACGCCGGGGCGCTACTTCCAGGTGGCGAACCCGGGCAACGGCTGGGGCGGCACCGACATCGCCGATCCGCTCGCGATCATCGAAGGCTGGGAAGAGGGCGTGGCCCGGCCCGGCCTGCGCCTGCTCATGACCTCGACCACCGGCGAGCACGCGCAGTGGTACGTGCTCGACGACGCGCTCCAGCCCGTCGAGCAGCCGATGCCGCCCGAGGTGCGCCGCATCGTCGAGCGCATCGGCGAGAACTGCGAGCCTTCCCTGTGTACCGTGCTGTTCCTCGGCGGTGCGGGCGGCAGCCTGCGCGCCGGCGTCACCGAGAACCCGGTGCTGCTCACGCGCGCCATCAAGCGCGCGCTGGTCAACGTCACCTGCGGCGGCGCGCCGGCCTATGTGTGGCCCGGCGGCGGCATCACGGTGATGGCCGACGTCATGCGCATGCCCGACAACAGCTTCGGCACCGTGCCCACGCCGGCCATCGTCGCGCCCATCGAATTCAGCATGCGGCGCGACGACTACGAGGCGCTTGGCGGCCACATGGAACACATCTTCTCGCTCGAGCAGGCGCTCGCGCGCGGTGCTTGGCAGGAAGACGGCGCGCCGCTCGCGCGCCAATGGCTCGCCATGGACGACGCCAACCCGTGGCCCCTGGGCCACGCACCGATGCTCGGCTGAGGCCAGCCATGACCGCCCAACGCAGCGCGCTCGGCGAAGGGCGCTGGCACTTCAACCACGGCCCGATCGACATCGTGGCCGAGGCGCATGGCGACCCGTACGCCGTGGCCACCGCGCACGACGCGGCCTGGGCGCGCTTCGTCCACGTGCTCGACGAACTGGTGCGCGAACTGCCGCTGCTGCGCCTGCCCGTGACCGACAGGATGCGGCCGCGCAACGTGGTCGCGCGCCGCATGTGGGACGCGTGCGCCGCCTTCTCGCCGATGTTCATCACGCCGATGGCGGCCGTGGCCGGCTCCGTTGCGCAGGAGCTCATCGCGTTCTACGAGCGCCCCGGCATCGAGCGCGCATGGATCAACAACGGCGGCGACATCGCGCTGCATCTCGCGCCCGGACAGTCGGCGCGCGTGGGCGTGTACGCCGACCTCGCGCGCTTCGACTTGCGCAGTCACATGGCCGGCGAGGGCGGCCTGCTCACCACCGACGGCCGGTTCGAGCTGCGCGCCGAGCAGCCGGTGCGCGGCGTCGCCACCAGCGGCTGGCGCGGGCGCAGCTTCTCGCTGGGTATCGCCGACAGCGTGACGGTGCTGGCCGCCACCGCGGCGCAGGCCGATGCCGCCGCCACGGTGATCGCCAACGCGGTCGATGTCGACGACGCCGCCATCGCGCGCCGCCCCGCCAGCCAATGCAAGGACGACAGCGACCTAGGCGACACCCTCGTCACCGTCGACGTGCCCGCGCTGCCCCCCGCGCAGGTGCGCAGCGCACTCGATACGGGCGCGGTGTGCGCCAAAGTCCTGCAAAAAGGCGGGCTCGTATGGGCCGCTCTACTCGTTTGCCAGGGGCAGTGGCGTCTTGTCGAACCCTTATGCTCGAAGGCGCTCGAGACAGAGCTGCCGAGAACAGTTGGTTCAGTATTTGCTTAACGAAAAGCAAGGTTCTTTTTCATGATCGAAATCCGCCGCGTCTTCACCCATGTCGAGCACATCCACCACGAGTTCGGACCGCGCGCCGACACCCCGCTGGTGCGCGGTGCCATCGGCGCGGTGCTGGCCAATCCCTTCGCGGGCCGCTACGAGCCCGACATCCTGCCGATGATGGCGCTGCTCGACCCCGTGGGCGTCGACATGGCGCACCGCCTGCACGACGCCATGGACGTGCCGCTCGAGCAGATCGCCACCTACGGCAAGGGCGCCATCGTCGGCGCCGACGGCGAGCTGGAGCACGGCGCGCTGTGGCATGTGCCCGGCGGCTATGCCATGCGCGAACTGCTCGGCTGGAAGGGCGACCGCGCGGCCTACACCGCGGGCAAGCCCGAGGAAAAGACGGGCCAGCCCGGCAACGCGCTGTCGATCGTGCCCTCGACCAAGAAGGTCGGCCCGCCCGGCGCCGCGCTCGACGTGCCGCTCACCAACATCAACGCCAGCTACGTGCGCGGCCAGTTCGACGCCATCGAGGTGCGCGTGCCCGGCGCGCCGGCGGCCGACGAGATCGTCTTCATCCTCGCGATGAGCACCGGATATCGCATCCACGCACGCGTCGGTGGCCTGCTCGCCAAGGACATCAGCAAGTGGGACGGCCTGCGCTGAGCCGCGGCATCCATACAGAGACAAGACAAGGAACACAGAACATGACTGCCAACATCCGCAAGCTCGTCGTCCAGGTCGATGAAACCCGACGCGAAATGGGCAAGGACATCACGCCACCCACGCGCCGCGCCGTTGCCATCGCCGTGATCGAGAACCCCTACGCCAGCCGCTACAGCGAGAACCTCGACGACCTGATCGCCATCGGCGAGGAGCTTGGCGCGCTGCTGGGCCAGAAGGCCGTGAAGGCGCTGGGCATCGAGCCCGGCCAGGCACAGAGCTACGGCAAGGCCGCGATCGTCGGCGAGAACGGCGAGCTCGAGCATGCCGCCGCCATCCTGCATCCCAAGCTCGGCGCGCCGCTGCGCGTGGCGGTCGAGAAAGGCGCGGCGCTTGTGCCTTCGGCCAAGAAGCGCGGCTCGCTGGGCACCGCCATCGACGTGCCGCTGGGCCACAAGGACGCGGCCTTCGTGCGCAGTCATTTCGACGCGGTGGAAGCCCGCGTGAGCGACGCGCCGCGCGCCAACGAGATCGTGGTGGCGGTTGCCGTCACCGACAGCGGCCGACCGCTGCCGCGCATCGGCGGCCTGCAGGCCAGCGAGATCAAGGGCGAAGACGGCCTCAGATGAGTACACCCCCAGTCTTCGCGCACTGCGCGTCGCTTCGCCAACCCCCTCGCCGGGGCCAACACCAGCGGCCCGGCAAAGCCGGTTCCGCGGTGTTTCCCGCAAAGACCCCGTTTTTCTTGTCCCTTCCAGGAGCTTCTCGATGAATCCATTGCGCCATGTTTTCTGCGCCGCCTCCGTCGTCACGCTGGCCACGGCCCTCGTCCCCGCGCACGCGCAGGGCGTGATCAAGATCGGTGAAATCAACAGCTACAAGGCGCAGCCCGCCTTCCTGGAGCCCTACAAGAAGGGCATGGAGCTCGCGGTCGACGAGGTCAACGCCAAGGGCGGCATCAACGGCAGGAAGATCGAGCTCATCAGCCGCGACGACAACGCCAACCCCGGCGACGCCGTGCGCGTGGCCGAAGAACTCATCTCGCGCGAGAAGATCGACGTGCTGGCTGGCGCCTTCCTGTCGAACACCGGCCTGGCGCTGGCCGACTTCGCCAAGCAGAAGAAGTTCTTCTACCTGGCGGCCGAACCGCTGACCGACAAGATCGTCTGGAGCAACGGCAACAAGTACACCTACCGGCTGCGCCCCTCCACGTACATGCAGGTCGCGATGCTGGTGCCCGAGGCCGCCAAGCTCAAGAAGAAGCGCTGGGCCGTCGTGTACCCCAACTACGAATACGGCCAGTCGTCGGTCGCCACTTTCAAGACGCTGCTGAAGGCCGCGCAGCCCGACGTCGAGTTCGTCGCCGAGCAGGCGCCTCCGCTGGGCAAGGTCGACTCCGGCAGCGTGGTGCAGGCGCTGGCCGACGCCAAGCCCGACGCCATCTTCAACGTGCTGTTCGGCGCCGACCTCTCCAAGTTCGTTCGCGAAGGCAACACGCGCGGCCTGTTCAAGGACCGTGAAGTCGTCAGCGTGCTGACCGGCGAGCCCGAGTACCTCGACCCGCTGAAGGACGAGGCGCCCAACGGCTGGATCGTGACCGGCTACCCGTGGAACGGCGTGAAGACGCCCGAGCACAAGGCCTTCCTCGACGCCTACCAGGCCAAGTTCAAGGACTACCCGCGCCTGGGCTCGGTGGTGGGCTACAGCGCCATCCACTCGATCGTGGCCGGCATCCAGAAGGCCGGCGGCACCGACACCGAGAAGCTGGTGGCCGCCTTCAAGGGCCTGCAGGTCGACACGCCCTTCGGCAAGATCAACTACCGCGCGCAGGACAACCAGTCCACCATGGGCGCGTACGTGGGCAAGACCAAGAACGACGGCGGCAAGGGCGTGATGGTCGACTATGTCTACCTCGACGGCGCCAAGTTCCAGCCTTCGGACGAAGAAGTGAAAAAGATGCGCCCTGCGGACTGACCGCACGGCTCCTGCAACGCGCCTGCCGCCGCTGATTGACGGCGACAGGCGCGGATGTCTCCAGTTTCCTCAGGGTCCTTCATGAGCTTTTCAGGCTTCGTTGTTCAGTTGCTCAACGGGTTGGCCGGCGCGTCCTCGCTCTTCTTCGTGGCGGCCGGTCTCTCGTTGATCTTCGGCGTGACGCGCATCGTCAACTTCGCCCATGGGTCGTTCTTCATGGTGGGCATCTATGTCGCGTACACGCTCGTCGACAAGCTGGGTTCGAGCCTGGGCTTCTGGCCCGCGCTGCTGATCGCGGCGGTGGCGGTGGGCGTGCTCGGCGCGCTGATCGAGGTGGTGCTGCTGCGCCGCATCTACAAGGCGCCCGAGCTGTTCCAGCTGCTCGCGACCTTCGCGCTGGTGCTCGTCATCAAGGACGCGGTGCTGTGGCTCTGGGGGCCCGACGAATTGCTCGGCCCGCGCGCGCCCGGCCTCAAGGGCTCGGTCGAAATCCTCGGGCGGCAGTTTCCTTCCTACGACCTGTTCCTGATCGTCGTCGGCCCGCTGGTGCTGGGGCTGGTGTGGCTGCTGCTCACCCGCACGCGCTTCGGCACGCTGGTGCGCGCCGCCACGCAAGACCGCGAGATGGTCAGCGCGCTGGGCGTCAACCAGGCCTGGCTGTTCACCGCCGTGTTCGCGCTCGGCGCCTTGCTTGCGGGCCTGGGCGGCGCGCTGCAGCTGCCGCGCGAACCCGCCACGCTCGAAATGGACCTGAACACCATCGGCGCCGCCTTCGTGGTGGTGGTGGTCGGCGGCATGGGCTCGCTGCCCGGCGCCTACGTGGCCGCGCTGCTCATTGCCGAGATCAAGGCGGTGTGCATCTGGCTCGGCGTGGTGCAGATCTTCGGCATCGACGTGTCGTTCTCCAAGCTCACGCTGATGGTCGACTTCCTCGTCATGGCCATCGTGCTGGTCTGGCGCCCCTGGGGCCTGTTCGGCCGGCCGCAGGCGCCGAGCCGCTACGTGGGCATGCAGGAAGAGCCGCTGCGCCGGCCTGGCAATGCCTACCTCGTGGCCGCGGCGGTGCTCGCGCTGATGCTCGCCGCGCTGCCGTTGCTTACCGTCAACTCGCCCTACACGATGGTGCTGATGATCGACCTGCTGATCGCCGCGCTGTTCGCCACCAGCCTGCACTTCATCATGGGGCCGGCGGGCATGCACTCGTTCGGCCATGCCGCGTACTTCGGCCTCGGCGCCTACGGCGCGGCGCTGCTGGTGCGTTCGCTGCACCTGCCGATGGAAGTGGCGCTGCTCGTCGCGCCCGTGGTCGCCGCGCTCGGCGCGCTGGTCTACGGCTGGTTCGCGGTGCGGCTGTCGGGCGTGTACCTGGCCATGCTAACGCTGGCCTTCGCGCAGATCACCTGGGCCATCACCTACCAGTGGGACAGCTTCACCGGCGGCAGCAATGGCCTCACGGGCGTGTGGCCCTCGGAGTGGCTGTCGAACAAGCAGGCCTACTACTGGCTCACGCTGGTGCTCGTGGGCGCCGGCGTGTGGTGGCTGCGGCGCGTGCTGTTCTCGCCCTTCGGCTATGCGCTGCGCGCGGGCCGCGACTCGGTGCTGCGCGCCGACGCCATCGGCATCGACGTCAAGCGCATGCAGTGGGCGGCGTTCGTCATCGCGGGCACGGTGGCGGGCCTGGCCGGCGCGCTGTATGCGTTCTCCAAGGGCAGCATCTCGCCCGAGAGCCTGTCGGTCGGCAAGTCGGTCGACGGCCTCGTGATGGTGCTGCTGGGCGGCATCCAGACGCTGGCGGGTCCGGTGGTCGGCGCCGTCACCTTCACCTGGCTGCACGACACCGTGGCGCGCAACACCGACTACTGGCGCGCGATGCTCGGCGCCATCATCCTCATCCTGGTGCTGCTGTTCCCGCAGGGCATCGCGGGTTCCATCAAGCAGCTGGCCGAACGCTGGCGCTCACCCCGGCACGACGCGGATGCCGACAAAGCCAAGCTCGAGGAGGTGAAGGCATGAGCCTCCTCAAAGTCGACAATCTCGGCAAGTCTTTCGGCGGCGTCAAGGCCGTGGACGGCATCAGCTTCGAGCTGCCGCCGGGAGAACTGCTCGCGCTCATCGGCCCCAACGGCGCGGGCAAGTCCACCACCTTCAACATGGTGAACGGCCAGCTCAAGGCCGACCAGGGCTCCATCACGCTCGACGGCCAGGAACTCGTGGGGCGCAAGCCGCGCGAGATCTGGCGCATGGGCGTGGGCCGCACCTTCCAGATCGCCGAGACCTTCGCTTCGCTCACCGTGGTCGAGAACGTGCAGATGGCGCTGCTCTCGCATGACCGCAAGCTGTTCTCGATGTGGCGCCGCGCGGCCGACCACAAGCGCGACGAGGCATTGGCGCTGCTCGACCAGGTCGGCATGAAGTCGCAGGCCGACCGGCCCTGCAGCGTGCTGGCGTACGGTGACGTGAAGCGCGTCGAACTCGCCATTGCCATGGCCAACAGCCCCAAGCTGCTGCTGATGGACGAGCCCACCGCCGGCATGGCGCCCAAGGAGCGCAACTCGCTCATGGCGCTGACCAAGGAGCTGGTCATCCAGCGCGGCATGGCCGTGCTCTTCACCGAGCACAGCATGGACGTGGTGTTCGCGTATGCCGACCGCATGATCGTGCTGGCGCGCGGCCGGCTCATCGCGCAGGGCAAGCCGCTGGAGATCCGCGACCATCCCAAGGTGCAGGAGGTGTACTTCGGCACGGGCAAGACATTCGAGAAGAAGGCTGCGGCCGTTGGAGAAGCTGCATGAGCGACCGTGAACCCCTCCTGCAGGCCAAGGCCCTGTGCGCCTGGTACGGGGCCGCGCAGATTCTTTATGACGTGGACCTCGAAGTGCGGCGCGGCGAAGTGGTCGCGCTCATGGGCCGCAACGGCGCGGGCAAGTCGACCACGCTGAAGGCGCTGATCGGCATGCTCGCCAAGCGCCGCGGCGCGGTGCGCTTCCTGGGCCACGACATCTCGAAGAGCGAGCCGCACCACGCGGCGCGCCTGGGCCTGGGCTTCGTGCCCGAAGACCGGCGCGTGTTCACCGACCTCACGGTGATGGAGAACCTCGAGGTCGGCAAGCAGCCCGCGCGCCGCTGGGCCGACGGCACCGACGCGCCGCTGTGGACGCCCGAGCGCCTGTTCAAGCTGTTCCCCAATCTCGGCGAAATGCCCAACCGTCCCGGCGGGCGCATGAGCGGCGGCGAGCAGCAGATGCTCACCGTGGCGCGCACGCTCATGGGCAACCCCTTCCTCGTGCTGCTGGACGAGCCCTCCGAAGGCGTGGCGCCGGTGATCGTCGAGCAGATGGCCAACATGATCCTGGAGCTCAAGGCGCAGGGCGTGAGCATCCTGCTGTCGGAGCAGAACATGCACTTCGCCGAACTGGTGTCCGACCGCGCCTATGTGCTCGAGAAGGGCCAGATCCGCTATCACGCCACGATGGCCGAGCTTGCGGCCAACGACGAAGTGCGCCGCGCCTACCTCAGCGTCTGATTTTTCTTCAACCCCCGGAGTCCACGCCATGCATCGCAGAACCCTCGTGAAATCCGCCGCCGCCCTCGGGCTGGCAGGCGGCCTCGGCAGTGTCGGTTTCAACGCCTTCGCGGCGGGCAAGATCAAGCCCGGCGACAAGGCCGCGCTGATCGTGGTGGACGTGCAGAACTGCTTCCTCGACGGCGGCACGCTGGCGGTGAAGGGCGGCAACGAAGTCATTCCGGTCATCAACGCGCTGGCGCCCGCGTTCCAGAACATCGTCGTCACGCAGGACTGGCACACGGCGGGCCATGCCTCCTTCGCCAGCACCTACAGCGGCAAGAAGCCCTTCGAGACCACCAAGCTCAGCTACGGCACGCAGGTACTGTGGCCCGACCACTGCGTGCAGGGCACCGACGACGCCGCGCTCGGCAAGGACCTGAAGGTGCCCACCGCGCAGCTCATCATCCGCAAGGGCTTCCACAAGGACATGGACAGCTACTCCGCCTTCGAGGAAGCCGACCACAAGACGGCCACCGGCCTGGCCGGCTACCTGAAGGCGCGCGGCATCAAGACCGTGTTCGTCACCGGCCTGGCCACCGACTTCTGCGTGGCCTGGACCGCCATGGACGCGCGCAAGGCCGGCTTCGAGGCCTACGTGATCGAGGACGCCACGCGCGGCATCGACCTCAACGGCTCGCTGGCCGCCGCGTGGAAGCAGATGACGGCCAAGGGCGTGAAGCGCATCCAGTCCGCGGACATCCAGGCCGCCTGAGCCCGCACCGGGAACAACAACAAAAGCACGAGACCCACGACGCATGAAGCTTTCCATTTCAAGGCGCGCCATGGTGGCGGGCGGCGCTGCCATGGCCCTCGGCTCCGGCCTGTTGCGGCCGGCACGCGCGGAAAACGGCACGAACGGTGTGAGCGACACCGCCATCCGCATCGGCCAGTCGGCCGTGTTCAGCGGGCCGGCCAAGGACTTCGGCGTCGACTACCGCGCGGGCATCAAGCTGTATTTCGACCGCGTCAACAAGTCGGGCGGCGTGAACGGCCGCAAGATCGAACTCGTCACCTACGACGACGCATACGACCCCGCGAAGACCGCCGTCAACACCGCGAAGCTGATCGACGAGGACAAGGTCTTCGCGCTCGCCGGCTACGTGGCCACCGGCAACCTGGCCGCGGCGATGCCGCTCGCCGAGAAGGCCGGCGTGCCGATGTTCGCGCCGCTGGTGGGCACCACGTCGTTCCGCACCAAGACCAACCGCTACCTGTTCCACGTGCGCGCGGGCTACGACCTCGAGCTGCGCAAGATCATCAGCCACCTGTCGACCATCGGCATCCAGTCGATCGCCGTGGTTTACCAGGACAGCGCCTTCGGCAAGTCGAACCTCGCGACCTGCGAGGAGCTGGCGGCCGACCACAAGGTGAAGGTGGTGAAGACCTTCCCGTTGGCCATCGCCGCCGAAGACGCGAAGCCGGTCGTCGCGGGCCTGGCGGATGCGAAGCCGGGCGCCGTGCTGATGATCATGGCCGGGCGCATGGTCGAGGTGTTCATGCGCGACTACCGTGCCAGCGGCGCGGGCGCTCCGCTGTACACGCTGTCGGTCGGCATCACCGACGCGGCAGGCTCGGCCAAGCGGCTCGACGGCAAGCTCGCGGGGCTGGTCACGGCCAGCATCGTGCCGCCGCCGCAGGCGCTGCGCGTGCCCATCGTGGCCGACTACCAGCGCGACCGCGCCGAGTTCGGCGAGAAGATCGACAGCTACACCGCGCTGGAAGGCTACATCGCCGCGCGCGTGATGGTCGAGGGCCTGCGCCGCGCGGGCAAGGGGCTCACGCGCGACGGCTTCATCGCCGGCCTTGAGAGCATCGGCAGCACGCGCTTCGGCGACTTCCCCGTCGAATACAGCGCGAAGAACCACAACGGCTCGACCTTCGTGGACCTGGAGATGTACACCCGTGACGGCCAGTTGCGGCGCTGAGCCGCTGCACCTGCTGGTCAACGGCCAGGCGCAGTCGATCGAAGGCTTGCCGCGCGAGGCGACGCTGCTGCACCTGCTGCGCAACGACCTGGGGCTGAACGGCCCCAAGTACGGCTGCGGACTGGGGCAGTGCGGTGCCTGCACCGTGCACGTCGACGGCGTGGCCGCGCGTTCTTGCGTGATTCCAGCCCACGGCGTGGCGGGCCGTGCCGTCACCACGCTCGAAGGGCTGGGCTCGCGCGGCGACTGGCATCCGGTGCAGGCCGCCTTCGAAGACGCGCAGGCCGCGCAGTGCGGCTACTGCCTCAACGGCATGGTCATGCAGGCTGCGGCCCTGCTGGCGCGCGATCCGCACGCGAGCGAAGCGCGCATCCGCGACGAGCTGTCGGGCAACCTGTGCCGCTGCGGCACGCACATCGAGATCCTCGATGCCGTGCAGCGCGCGGCGCTGCGCATGCGCGTCGGGCAAGCGCCATGACGCGGCGCGCCGACCTGCCTCGGACGCGCGCCGAGTTCCTCGCTGCCAGCGGCGTGCTGCTGGTGCTGCGCGAGACGCCGCCACCGCCGCCTCCGGCCAAGGGCCAGCCCGCCTTCATCGCCGGCAACCCCGCCGAAGGCGACGAAGTACTGCTCGCCGTGTGGGACGACGGCAGCGCCTCGGCGCTCAACGGCCACGTCGACCTGGGCACCGGCATCCAGACCGCGCTCGCGCAGATCGTGGCGGAGGAACTCGACCTCGGCATGCCCTGCGTGCGCATGATGCTCGGCGACACCGCGCGCGCGCCCAACCAGGGCGCGACCATCGCCAGCGCGTCGATCCAGCTCCATGCGCAGCCGTTGCGCCTCGCGGCCGCGCAGGCGCGCGCATGGCTGCTGGCGCGCGCTGCCGAACGGCTCGGCGTGCCTGTCGATGCGCTGCAGGTGCGCAACGGCATCGTGCGTATCACCGAAACGCCGGACCGCCACGTCGGCTACGCGGATCTCGTCGCG
Source organism: Variovorax sp. MPBD4-3 (assembly GCF_058809745.1). Taxonomy (NCBI): domain Bacteria; kingdom Pseudomonadati; phylum Pseudomonadota; class Betaproteobacteria; order Burkholderiales; family Comamonadaceae; genus Variovorax; species Variovorax sp. MPBD4-3. The sequence continues at coordinate 25,074 of NZ_JBXASW010000050.1, read as the reverse complement.
GGCCAGCGCACCGTGCTGCGGCTCGATCCCAAGGCACAGCCCAAGGACCCCGCGGACTATCGCGTGGTCGGCACGCGGCAGGCGCGCGTCGACATTCCGGCCAAGCTCGCCGGCGAGCCGGTGTTCGTGCACGACATGCGCGTGCCTGGCATGCTGCACGGCCGCGTGGTGCGTCCGCCGTATGCGGGCGCTGACCACGGCGACTTCATCGGCAACACGCTGGAGGCGGTCGACGAATCTTCGATCGCGCACATCCCCGGTATCCGCGCGGTGGTGGCCATCCGCGACTTCGTCGGCGTCGTGGCCGAGCGCGAGGAGCATGCCGAACAGGCACTGCGCGAACTGCGCGTCACCTGGAAGCCGTGGCCCGGCATGCCCGACCTGCGCGACGTGGCGCAGGCGCTGCGCGACAACCCATCGACGCAGCGATTGCTGGTCGACGAAGGCGATGTCGATGGCGCCATCGCCGCCGCTGCGCAGCCGATGCACCGCACCTACGTGTGGCCGTACCAGATGCACGCGTCCATCGGCCCGTCGTGCGCGCTGGCCGAGTGGCAGCCCGCCGACGGCAGCGGCATGCAGCTGCGTTGCTGGGCCGGTTCGCAGAACCCGCACGTGTTGCGCGCCGACCTCGCGAAGCTCATGGGCGTGGAAGACGTCCAGGTCGACGTGGTCCGCATGGAGGCGGCCGGCTGCTACGGACGCAACGGCGCCGACGACGTGGCCGCCGATGCCGCGCTGCTTGCGCGCGCCGTGGGTGCGCCCGTGCGGGTGCAGCTCACGCGCGAGCAGGAGCATGCGTGGGAGCCCAAGGGCGCCGCGCAGCTGATGGAAATCGACGGCGGCCTCATGGCCGACGGGCGCGTCGCCGCCTACGATTTCGAGACCTCGTATCCGTCGAACGGCGCGCCCACGCTGGCGCTGCTGCTCACGCGCACCATCGAGCCGGTGGCGCAGGCCTACGAGATGGGCGACCGCACCGCGCGCCCGCCGTACAGCTACGACAACCTGCGCGTGAAGGTGAACGACATGGCGCCGATCGTGCGCGCCTCATGGCTGCGCGGCGTCTCGGCATTGCCGAGCTCGTTCGCGCACGAGTCGTACATCGACGAGCTTGCCACGGCGGCGGGTGTCGACCCCGTGCAGTTCCGCCTGCGCTACCTGCAGGACCCGCGCGCGGCCGAGCTGGTGCAGGCCACCGCGCAGAAGGCCGGCTGGCGCATGCGCACCGGCCCGCAGGAGAACGCCGACGGCGGGCTGGGCGAGGGCGGCGACATCCTGTTCGGCCAGGGCTTTGCCTACGCGCGCTACATCCACAGCAAGTGGCCGGGCTTCGGCGCGGCGTGGGCCGCATGGGTGGCCGACGTGGAGGTCAACCGCAAGACCGGCGAGGTGCATGTGCGCCGCGTGGTGGTGGGGCATGACGCGGGCTTGATGATCAACCCGGCGGGCGTGGAGCACCAGGTGCACGGCAACGTGATCCAGACCACCAGCCGGGCGCTGAAGGAGCGCGTGCAGTTCGCGCCGCAGCAGCAACAGCAGCAGCACCACCAAGCGCAGGCCGGTGCACAGCTGCCGGGCGTGCTGCCTTCGGGCGTGGTCGCGAGCCGCGAGTGGGGCAGCTACCCGATCATCAACTTCCGCGAAGTGCCGGTGATCGAGGTGATGCACATGCCGCGGCCGGGCGAGCCTTCGCTGGGTGCGGGCGAGTCGTCGTCGGTGCCGGGCACGGCGGCGATCGCGAATGCGATCTTCGATGCGACGGGGGTGCGGTTCCGCTCGCCGCCGTTCACGCCGGAGACGGTGCTGGCTGAATTGAACCGGGGTCTGCTCGCTGCCCCTCCGGGTGAGGGCGGCGGTGGGGGCGTGCGGCGCTCCGATGGTGAAGCTGCCGTGCCCCCCTCCCGGCCGTCCCCCAGAGGGGGAAGGAGCAATGCAGCCTGGCCGCGCCGCAAGGGCGTGTGGGCGACTGGCGCAGCCCTCGTCGTCGGCGGCATCGGCGTCATTGCGGGCCTGCTCGGCTGGCGTTCGGCCATCGCGCCCGTGTCGCTCACCGCGCCGGTCTACAGCCAGGCCACCATCGAGCGCGGCCGGGTGCTCGCCGCCGCCGGCGACTGCGCCGTGTGCCACACCGCGCCCGGCGGCGTGCCCAACGCGGGCGGCCGCGCCATGGACACACCGTTCGGCACGCTCTACACCACCAACCTCACGCCCGATGCCGACACCGGCCTGGGCCGCTGGTCGTTCAGCGCCTTCCAGCGCGCGATGCGCGAAGGCGTCTCGCGCGACGGGCACTACCTGTACCCCGCCTTCCCCTACACAGCCTTCGCCAAGACCAGCGACGACGACCTGCAGGCGCTCTATGCGTACTTCATGTCCATGCCCGCTGTGCGCGCGGAAACGCCGAAGTCCGAGCTCAGGTTCCCGTTCAGCATGCGGCCGCTGATGGCCGGCTGGAACGCGCTCTTCCACGACCCCACGCCGATGCAGCCCGTGGCCACGCAGAGCGCCGAGTGGAACCGCGGCGCCTATCTCGTCAACGGCCTGGGCCATTGCGGCGCCTGCCACACGCCGCGCAACGCGCTGGGCGCGGAGCAGGGCGGCGGCGCATTCCTCTCGGGCGCGATGGTCGACGGCTGGGAAGCGCCGGCGCTCACGCATCTGTCGAAGTCCGCCGTGCCGTGGGACGCCGACGAGCTCTATCGCTACCTGCGCCACGGCCACACACAGCGCCACGGCATCGCCGGCGGCCCGATGGCCGAGGTGGTGCGCGAGATGCAGCAGCTGCCCGACGACGATGTGCGCGCGATGGCCACCTACCTCGGCTCCTTCAACCCGGAGCCCGCCGCGGATCCCAAGGCCGTGGCGCAACAGATGGTCGACAACGCGGCGCGCACGCAGGGCCAGCTGCTCGGCCCCGCGCAGCGCATGTTCGACAGCGCCTGCGCTTCATGCCACCACGACGGCAACGGCCCCACGCTGCTCGGCGTGAACACGCCGCTCGCGCTCAACAGCAACCTCACGAGCGCGCGGCCCGACAACCTGCTGCGCACCATCCTCGACGGCGTGCGCGAGCCCGCCACGCGCGACATCGGCTTCATGCCGGCGTTCCGCGAAGCGCTCGACGACCGGCAGATCGCCGAGCTGGCCGGCTACATGCGCGCGCGCTTCGCGCCGCAGGAGCCCGCGTGGACCGACCTGCCAGCGCAGGTGGCACGCGTGCGCGCCGCCCCGGCACACCCCGCGGGGCACTGACAGGGGCTTTGGCTGCCGTTTCCCGGATGCGCCGCTACGATGCCACGTAGCACCATCCAAAGAGACATCACGCCATGCCACTGAACCTCTCCGCTTCTTCCAGCCTTCCCAGCGACGCCGAGCGCGCCACCCTCGTCGGGCGCCTCTGGCAACCGGGCGTCGGCCCCGTGCTCGTGGGCGTGCACGACGGCAGCCTGTACGACCTGTCGAAGCTCGCGCCGACCATGAGCGACCTGCTCGAAGCCAAGGGATCGCCTGCAGAGGCCGTTCGCCGTGCGTTGCAGGGCGCGCCGCGCATCGCATCGCTCGACGAAGCCATTGCCAACAGCGACGAGAGCGTGCGCGACGCGGCCAAGCCCTGGCTGCTCGCGCCCTGCGACCTGCAGGCCATCAAGGCCAGCGGCGTGACCTTTGTTGCAAGCCTTCTGGAGCGCGTGATCGAGGAACAGGCGCGCGGCGATGCGTCGAAGGCCGAGGCCACGCGCGCGGCCATCGGCGGCGTGCTCGGCGACAACCTTGCCGACATCGTGCCCGGTTCACCCGAAGCGATGAAGGTCAAGGAAGTACTGATCGCGCAGGGCGTGTGGTCGCAGTACCTCGAGGTCGGTATCGGCCCCGACGCGGAGATCTTCACCAAGGCGCCGGTGCTTGCGGCCGTGGGCACCGGTGCCGACGTCGGCATCCATTCGGGCTCGGTGTGGAACAACCCCGAGCCCGAGGTCGTGCTCGCGGTGAACAGCCGCGGCGAAACGCTCGGTGCCGCACTGGGCAACGACGTCAACCTGCGCGACTTCGAAGGCCGCAGCGCGCTGCTGCTCGGCAAGGCGAAGGACAACAACGCGTCGTGCGCCATCGGTCCTTTCATCCGGCTGTTCGATGCGCACTTCGGCATCGACGACGTGCGGCGCATCACCGTTGCGCTGGAAGTGACGGGGCCCGAAGGCTTCACGCTGCAGGGATCGAGTTCGTTGTCGAAGATCAGCCGAGACCCGCTGGATCTTGTCTCGCAAACAACGGGAAAAAATCACGGTTACCCCGACGGATTCATGTTGTTTCTGGGAACCATGTTCGCTCCGACACAAGATCGTCACGGGCCCGGGCAAGGATTCACCCATGTCGTAGGCGACCGTGTGCGCATTGCCGCGCCGGAGCTGGGTGCATTGGTCAATCGCGTGGTTCATGCGGACCAGGCGCCGATGTGGACTTTCGGTATCAGTGCGTTGATGCGCAATTTGGGTGCGCGTGGGTTGCTGTCTTCGGAGTTGTAGGCGTTCTGTTTGATGTTTTCGAGAAGTTGTACTCCTTTGTGATTCAGAGACAGTACGTTGCACTCCGTTGTTGTTGACCACGCGTTGGCTTCCCCTCAAGATACCGAGCCTTAAGAATGGTTGAACAGGGAGTTGAGGTTGTCGCAAAGCGAGATCGAACTATTGCAGTCGCCTGTGGAAGGCCCGCATCCGTGCGGTGAAGACCTGGAGTACGACCCCGACTTCATGGCGTTGCAACAGGCAACGACAGGCAAGCGCGAGCAGCAGTTCGGCACGACCATCATTCCCGCCGAGCCGCCCGACTGGGCGCGCGTGGAGCGCATCGCCAGGCAGCTGTGCACGCGGACGCGAGACCTTCGCGTGCTGGTGCCGCTCACGCTGGCCTGGACCGAGAGCCGCGGCCTGCCCGGCTATGTCGAAGGCCTGCAGCTCGTCGATGCGGTACTGCAGAAATTCTGGGACGACGTGCATCCGCGTGTGATCGACGACGGCTTCGAAGATCCTCTGCCGCGCATGAACGCATTGGCCGCGCTGACCGAGGCCGAAGGGCTCGGGCGTAGCGTGCGCGATGCACGGCTGCTCGACGACGGTGGCGCATCCATGACCTTGCGGCAGGTCGAAGCGCTGCTCGATTCGAGCAAGACCGATCAGATCGACTACCCCGGCGGCATCGGCCGCCTGCGCGACGCCGCACGCCGCGCGCACGAGAAGGCGGCGCCGCCCGTGGTGGCATTGCGCGAGGCGCTCGAACTGCTGCAGCGCATTCGAGAGACCTCCGAACGTGCGCTCGGCCAGAGCTGGGCGCCCGACTTCTCGCGGCTCGAACGATCGCTGCGTACCGTGGTCCAGCTGTTGCCCGAACAGTCGCAGCCAGACCAGGCCGACCCCATTGCGTCCCACTCCACAGCGGGTACGCAGGCGAATGAGCAGTTGCAGCCGATGCCGAACGGTACTGCCGAAAATGTCGGCATAGGACTACGCGCCGTCCGCATTAAAGATATTGAAATATCCAGTCGTGATGATGTGCAAGTGCTGTTGGAGAAAGCCTGCCAGTACCTGGAGCGAACGGAGCCAAGCCATCCGTCGCCCATGCTGATACGTCGCGCACAGCGGCTGCTGGAGCTCAACTTCTTCCAGATCATCGAAGAACTCGTGCCCGAGGGATTGCAAAAAATAGAAAGCCTCGCGGGGCGTCCGCTCAACGGCGGGAGCGGCACGCAGTAAGAGGAAAAAGGCAAGGGTGCCGCGCGGCTGTGTGCCGGCGCGCGGCAGGGTGAGATCCGCACGCATTTCAGATTCAAGAGGACGCTTATGGCAGACAACCGTGTCAGGAACAGTGGTCAGAAGTTCATCGCGCGCAATCGCGCGCCGCGTGTGCAGATCGAGTACGACGTCGAGATCTATGGCAGCGAGCGCAAGATCCAGCTGCCGTTCGTGATGGGCGTCATCGCCGATCTCGCGGGCAAGCAGATCGACCCGATGCCCGATCTCGCCGAGCGCGAGTTCATGCCGGTGGACATCGACAACTTCGACGACCGCATGAAGTCCATCAAGCCGCGCGTCGCCTTCCAGGTGCCCAACACGCTCACCGGCGAGGGCCAGATGAACGTCGACATCACCTTCGACAGCATGGACGACTTCTCGCCCGCGCGCATCGCGCGGCAGGTGGACGCGCTGCAGCAACTGCTCGAAGCACGCACGGAGCTGTCCAACCTGCTGTCGTACATGGACGGCAAGAACGGTGCCGAGCAGCTCATCGCGCAGGCGCTGCAGAACCCGGCGCTGCTGAAGTCGCTGGCTTCCGCGCCCAACCCCGCGGTGGCCAAGGCCGTGGAAGCTGCCAATGAAAAGGTCGGCACCGCCACGCCCGGCAACTCTTCCGAATAAGCGCTCGCAGCAAGGACATCGCCACCATGAGTACCGCACCCAAGCAAGGCGCCGCCCGCGCACAGGCCACCGTCGAGGCGCTCGAGCCGAACGAGTTCTCCGACCTGCTGCAGCGCGAGTTCAAGCCCAAGACCGACCAGGCCCGCGAGGCGGTGGAAAACGCCGTCAAGACGCTCGCCGTGCAGGCGCTGGAGAACACGGTCACCATCTCCAACGACGCCTACCGCTCGGTGCAGGCCATCATCACCGAGATCGACCGCAAGCTGTCCGAGCAGATCAACCAGATCCTGCACCACGAAGACTTCCAGCAGCTCGAAGGCGCATGGCGCGGGCTGCACTACCTCGTCAACAACACCGAGACCGACGAGCAGCTGAAGATCCGCGTGATGTGCGCCTCCAAGCGGGAAGTCGCGCGCTCGCTCAAGCGCCACAAGGGCATCGGCTGGGACCAGAGCCCGCTGTTCAAGAAGATCTACGAGGCCGAGTACGGCCAGTTCGGCGGCGAGCCCTTCGGCGCGCTGATCGGCGACTTCCACTTCGACCACAGCCCGCCCGACGTCGAGATGCTCGGCGAAATGGCCAAGATCGCCGCCGCCGCGCATTGCCCATTCATCGCGGGCGCATCGCCCACGGTGATGCAGATGGATTCCTGGCAGGAACTCTCCAACCCGCGCGACCTGACCAAGATCTTCCAGAACACCGAGCACACGGCCTGGCGCTCGCTGCGCGATTCGGAAGACGCGCGCTACATCGGCCTGGCCATGCCGCGCTTCCTGGCGCGCCTGCCGTACGGTGCGCGCACCAACCCGGTCGATGAATTCGAGTTCGAGGAAGAGACCGACTCCGCCGCGCACAACCGCTACACCTGGGCCAACTCGGCCTATGCGATGGGCGTGAACATCAACCGCTCGTTCAAGCAGTACGGCTGGTGCACGTCCATCCGCGGCGTCGAATCGGGTGGCGCGGTCGAGAACCTTCCCACCCACACCTTCCCGACCGACGACGGCGGCGTGGACATGAAGTGCCCGACCGAGATCGCCATCAGCGACCGTCGCGAAGCCGAGCTGGCCAAGAACGGCTTCATGCCGCTGGTGCACCGCAAGAACTCCGACTTCGCGGCCTTCATCGGCGCGCAGTCATTGCAGCTGCCGGCCGAGTACTACGACGCCGACGCCACGGCCAACGCCAACCTTGCGGCGCGCCTGCCGTACCTGTTCGCTTGCTGCCGCTTCGCGCACTACCTGAAGTGCATCGTGCGCGACAAGATCGGTTCGTTCCGCGAGCGCGAGGACATGGAGCGCTGGCTCAACGACTGGATCATGAACTACGTCGACGGCAGTCCCGGCACCTCGTCGCAGGACACGAAGGCAATGAAGCCGCTGGCGGCGGCCGAGGTCCAGGTGGAAGCCATCGAGGACAACCCCGGCTACTACGCTGCCAAGTTTTTTCTCCGGCCGCACTATCAGCTCGAAGGGCTGACGGTGTCGTTGCGGCTGGTTTCGAAGCTGCCATCCAACAAGAAGGACAGCAGCTAATTCAACAGCGTCCCGAATCCGGGCGCAAATAACTTTGGGGGTTAATCATGGCAGTAGACATGTTCATGCGCGTCGAAGGTGCAAACGGCGAATCGAAGGATTCGAACCACAAGGACTGGACCGACATCAAGTCGTTTGCATGGGGAGCGACGCAGCCTGGAAACATGGTCAGCGGCGGTGGCGGTGGCGTGGGCAAGGCGAGCTTCAACGACCTGCAGGTGCTCGCGCGCATCGACAAGGCGGCGCCTTCGGTCATGAAGAACTGCGCCAGCGGCAAGCACCTGAGCAAGGTCGAGGTGTCGGTGTGCAAGGCCGGCGGCTCGCAGATCGAATACACGCGCGTCACGCTCGAAGAAGTGCTCGTCACCTCGGTGCAGTACACGGCCGAGCAGGGCTCCGACGCGGTGTTCGTGCAGTACGCCTTCCAGGCCGCGAAGGTGAAGCAGCAGTACTGGGAACAGACCGACAAGGGCGGCAAGGGCGCCGAGACGGTGCTGGGCTGGAACATCAAGGAAAACAAGGAAGCCTGATTTCCTTCGGCGGCCCGCGCGGCCGCCTTTTTCCCTTTCCCTCTTTCTCGCGCCACGGCCCTGCGCCGTGGTGCCGGTCAGTCAATGAGGACACTTCATGGGCGATGGGTTTGCAGTGCTTGGCGAACGTTCCGTGGCCGAGCACACCGAATGGGTACAGCGGCAGATCCGCGCCAATCCCCAGAACGCCAGCCTGCGGCTCGCCCTGTGCCACTTTCTTGCGCTGCGCGGTGAGTGGCAGCGGGCCGAAGACCAGCTCAAGCTCGCCACCAAGCTCGATCCCACGTTCACGCCCGCCAGCGTCACATGTTCGATGGCGCTCGCGGGGGAACGGCATCGCGCCGAATTCTGGGCCGGCGGACGCGCGCCGGCCATCGTCGGCGGCAACACGGAATGGGTGGAGCAGCTCGTTGCCGCCGCCGCCCTGCCGGCCGAGCGCGCCGAGGAGGCCGCGGCCCTGCGCGAGAGCGCGCGCCAGGACGCACCCGCATTGCGCGGCGCCCTGACCGGCGTCGACCGCTCCGACGCCCGCGCCGTACAGGCGCTCGACGGCGAGCCCGTGCAGCGCAGCGATTTCGAATGGCTGTGCGACGGCGACGTCCGCATCGGCCCCGTGCTGGAACTGCTCACGCCTTCGGGCTACGCATGGCTGCCGCTTCCCGAGGTACGCCGCATCAAGTTCTCGCGTCCCCAGCACCTGGTCGACCTGCTGTGGGCGCCGGCCGAGATCGAACTGCAGGACGGCCGCGCGCTCAACGGGCTGGTGCCCGTGCGCTACCCGGGCAGCCTCGAAGGGCTCGACGACGAGACCACGCTGGGCCGCCGCACCGACTGGCTGCCGCTGGCCGGCGAAGAACAATACGCGGGCGTCGGCCAGCGCACGCTGATCAGCGAGGCCGGCGACCATTCGCTGCTCGACCTGCGGCTGATCGAGATCACGCGCGAGGACGCCACCGCATGAGCGCATTGATGGACAACAGCATCGACGGCGAGTCGCAGGAAAGCGTTGCGCGCGACCGTCTCCAGCCCGTGCTGCTGGACCGCCTGACCGACAAGGCGCCGCAGAGCCGGCAGGAGCGCGCCGGCGCGTTCCTCATGAGCGGCAAGCTGCTGCGCGACTCGGTTCTGCGCGACCTGCAGTGGCTGCTCAACACCACCAACTTCGGTGCCGACCACGACATCAACGCCATGCCGCGCGCGCGCCGCTCGGTGGTGAACTACGGCGTGCGCGGCTGGGCCGGCGGGCGCATGTCGGAGGTCGACTTCGCCGATGTCGAGGCCGCCATCCGCGCCGCCATCATCGACTTCGAGCCGCGCATCATGAAGGACAGCATCGACGTACGCTGCGTGACCGACGCGACCGACCTCGAGCACCACAACCTGCTTGCGCTGGAGATCCGCGGCACGCTGTGGTCGGTGCCCTATCCGATCGAATTCATCCTGCGTTCCGAACTGGACCTGGAGAGCGGCCACATGGTGCTGCGGCCCACGGGAGGGTTGTGATGCAGTGGCTCTTGCCTTCTGTTCAAGAAACACCGTGGAACCGGCTTTGCCGGGCCACTGGTGTTGCCCCCGGTGAGGGGGGAGGCGTAGCGACACGAAGTGCGCGAAGCCTGGGGGTGAGCTACTGATGGATGCGCGGCTGCTGGATTACTACAACCGCGAGCTCACCTACATGCACGAGCTCGGGGCCGAGTTCGCGCAGCGCTATCCCAAGATCGCGGGCCGCCTGGGCATGCGCGGCATCGAGGTCAGCGACCCGTACGTCGAGCGCCTGCTCGAAGGCTTCAGCTTTCTCACCGCGCGCATCCAGCTCAAGATGGACGCGGAATTTCCGCGCTTCTCGCAGCGGCTGCTGGAGGTGGTGTACCCCAACTTCCTCGCGCCGCTGCCCGCGATGGCCGTGGTGCAGATCGACGGCAACCTCAACGAAGGCTCGCTGAAGGCCGGCTACGAGCTGCCGCGCCACACCATCCTGCGCGGGCGCATGATCAAGGGCGAGCAGACGGCTTGCGAGTTCCGCACCGGCCACGCCGTCACGCTGTGGCCCGTGCGCGTGGCCGAGGCCGGCATCGGCCCGGTGCCGGCGGAAATCGCTCATGCCATGCCGGCGGTTGCGCGCCAGGCGAAGAGCGCGCTCACCATCCGGCTCGAAGCGGTGGGCGGCGCGCGCTTCTCCGAGATGCCGCTGGAGCGGCTCGAGTTCTTCCTGTCGGGCGCCGAGCTGCATGCGCTGCGCGTGCTCGAACTCGTGGCGCACCATGCCGTGGGCACCGTATGCCGCAGCGGCCCGGGCAGCACCGCGCGCATCGTGCCGCTCGGCGACGATGCCATCCGCCACGAAGGCTTCGCGCCCGACCAGGCGCTGCTGCCCTACGACGCGCGCTCGTTCCAGGGCTACCGCCTGCTGCACGAGTACTTCGCCTTCCCCGACCGCTACCTGTTCTTCAGCGTCAACAAGCTGCGCGCGGCGGCACAGGCCATGGGCGGCAACACGATGGAAATCGTGATCCTGCTCGACCGCGCCGATGCCGACCTCGAGCGGCTGGTCGATGCCAGGCACTTCTCGCTGTTCTGCACGCCGATCATCAACCTCGTGCCGCGCCGCAGCGACCGCATTCCGGTCGGGCCTGGCCAGCACGAGCACCATGCGGTCATCGACCGCACGCGGCCGCGCGACTTCGAGATCTTCACCGTCGAGCGCGTGACCGGCCACATGGCCAACGGATCGGAAGAGCGCGAGTTCCGGCCCTTCCTGGGTTCGTTCGCGGCGGACGACGGCGACTTCGGCGCCTACTTCTCGCTGCGCCGCGAGCCGCGCCTGGTGTCGGACCGCGCCCGCGCACAGGGCACGCGCACCAGCTACACCGGCAGCGAGGTGTACGTGTCGCTGGTCGACCAGCATGACGCGCCGTTCCCGCACAGCCTGCGCCACATCACGCTCGACGCGCTGTGCACCAACCGCGACCTGCCGCTGCTGCTGCCGACCGGGCTGGAGTCCGATTTCACGCTGCGCGTGTCGGCGCCGGTGCGCTCGATACGCATCCTGCGCGGGCCGTCGCGACCCTATCCGGCGTTGGCCGAGGGCGCGCTCACCTGGCGGCTCATCAGCCATCTCGGCCTCAACTACCTGAGCCTGACCGACGTCGACGCGACGCAGGGTGCAGCCGCGCTGCGCGAGATGCTCGACCTTTATGGCAACCTGGCCGATCCGGCCGTGCGCCGGCAGATCCAGGGCGTGCGTTCGATGGCGCTGGCGCCGGTCTTCCGCCGCCTGCCCGAACCGGGGCCGATCGTGTTCGGGCGCGGCGTGGAGATCGCGCTGAAGATCGACGAGGTCGCGTTCTCCGGCGCGAGCCCGTACCTGTTCGGCGCGGTGCTGGAGCAGTTCTTCAGCCGCCACGTGTCGCTCAATGCATTCACCGAGTTCGCGCTGTCCAGCCTGCAGCGCGGAGAAATCGCGCGCTGGACCCCGCGCATCGGACGCCGCCCCGCCGTATGAGCGAAGAGGGCTTCACCGACGACGTGGGGGCCTTGCCGGTGCGGGACGGCGAGGCCGGGCAGGACTCGACCGATGTCTGCTACAGCGTCCCGCAGCCCCTGCAAGCCACGCCGGTGTCGCGCGGCCTGCCCGAGGCCGACCCCGAGCTCTGGGCGCAGCTGGTAGACCAGCCTTTCGGGCACGACCTGTTCATGCTGCTGCGCCGGCTCGATGCGCGCAGCGACCATCCGCTGCTTGGCCGCGCGCCGCGCCCCATCGACGAGCCGCTGCGCCTGGGGCAGGAACCCTCGATGGCTTTCGCGCCGTCGAACGTGGCGGGCGTCGATGCATCGCAGGACGGTCCGCCGCGCATCTCGATCTACGGCTTCGGCCTGTTCGGTCCCAACGGCCCGCTGCCGCTGCACATGACCGAGTACGCGCGCGAGCGCAAGCGCCACCATGCCGACGACACGCTGAGCGCGTTCGCCGACCTGTTCCATCACCGGCTCATCCTGCTGTTCTACCGGGCCTGGGCCGACGCGCAGTCGGTCAACAGCCTGGACCGCCCCGACGGCCACCGCTTCGTCGACTACGTCGCCAGCCTCATGAACATGGGGCAGCCGGGCCTCAAGGGGCGTGACCGCATCGCCGACCATGCGCGCACGTTCATGGCCGGCCACCTCGTGCGCCAGACGCGCAACCCCGAGGGCCTGATCCAGATCCTGCGGCTGTACTTCGACGTGCCCGTGCGCATCGAGGAATTCGTGAGCGACTGGGTGCGCATCGACGAGCGCCAGCTCAGCACGCTCGGCCACTCGGGCCGCAACCACAGGCTGGGCGGCGGCGCCACTGTCGGCATCGCGGTGCGCGATGCGCAGAGCAAGTTCCGCGTCGAGCTCGGCCCGCTGTCGCACCAGGAGTTCCAGGAGCTTCTGCCCGGCACCAGGCGCCTGCAGCAGGTGGTCGACTGGGTACGCCAGTACGTGGGCATCGAATTCGCGTGGGAGCTTCGGCTCCTGCTGCGCAAGCAGGACGCCCGCGGCATGCAGCTCGGCGGCGGGCAGCAACTCGGCTGGGGCAGCTGGCTCGGCACGCGCCTCCAGGACACCGACGCGGGCGACATGGTGTTCCAGCCCGAGGCATTGTTTTCCCGTTCCGCATCGGCGGCTCCCTCCGACTCAAGTTCATGACAGATATCCGACGCGTCTCGCTTTTCTCCAAGCTCAACCCGATGCTCTACAAGGCATTGGAAACCGCCACCGCCTTCGCCAAGCTGCGCGGCAACGCCTATGTCGAGCTGGTGCACTGGCTGCACCAGATACTGCAGCTGCAGGACAGCGACATGCTGCGCATCATCAAGCGCGCGGGCCTGAACCTCGACGCGGTCGAGAACGACCTGGTGCGCGCGCTCGACCGGCTGCCGCACGGCGCCACCTCGATCAGCGACATCTCGGAGCACGTCGACAACGCGGTCGAGCGCGCGTGGGTGTATGCGAGCCTGCGCTTCGAGGCCACATCCATCCGCGGCGCCTACCTGCTCGCGGGCATCATCAAGACGCCGGGGCTGCGGCAGGTGCTCTCGGGCATTTCGCGCGAATTCGACAAGATCGTGCCCGACGTGCTGGTGGCGCAACTCGCGGCGTGGACCGAAGGTTCGCCCGAAGACGACTACGACGCGGCCGCCGCGCAAGGCGTGCCGGCCGTGGCTTCGGCGAATGCGCACCAGGGCGATGGCGCGCAGGCCGGCGGCTCCGCGCTGGCCAAGTACGCGAGCGACCTCACGGCCAAGGCCCGCGCGGGCGAGCTAGATCCGGTGTACGGCCGCGACGACGAGATCCGCCAGATCATCGACATCCTCATGCGTCGGCGCCAGAACAATCCGCTGCTGACCGGCGAGGCCGGCGTCGGCAAGACGGCGGTGGTCGAGGGACTGGCCTCTCGCCTCGCGGCCGGCGACGTGCCGCCTTCGCTGAAGGACGTGTCGCTGTGGGTGCTCGACCCCACGCTGCTGCAGGCGGGCGCGGGCGTGAAGGGCGAGTTCGAGCAGCGGCTGCGGCAGGTGATCGACGAGGTCGAGAAGAGCCCGAAGCCCATCGTGCTGTTCGTCGACGAAGTGCACACGCTGGTGGGCGCGGGCGGCACCGCCGGCACCGGCGACGCGGCCAACCTGCTCAAGCCGGCGCTCGCGCGCGGGCGGCTGCGCACCATCGGCGCGACCACCTGGTCGGAGTACAAGAAATACATCGAGAAAGACCCGGCGCTCACGCGGCGCTTCCAGACCATCCAGGTGCACGAGCCGACCGAGCCGAAGGCGGTGGTGATGCTGCGCGGCATCTCGGCCGAGCTCGAGAAGCACCACGGCGTGCTCATCCTCGACGCCGCGCTCGAGGCGGCCGTGAGCCTGTCGCACCGCTACATCCCGGCGCGCCAGCTGCCCGACAAGGCGGTGAGCCTGCTCGACACGGCATGCGCGCGGGTGGCGCTGAGCCAGCATGCGCTGCCGGCCGCCATCGAAGACCTGCAACGCCGCATCGAGGTGCTGGGCATCGAGTCGGGCATTGCGGGGCGCGAGGCGGCCATCGGCGTGGGCGAGCACCAGCGCGTGGAAGACATCGCGGCGGAGGTGGCGGCGGCACAGGCCGAGCTTGCGCTGCTGGAGACGCGGCGCGTGGAAGAAAGTGCGTTGGTCGAGCGCATCGTGGCGCTGCGCAAGCAACTCTCGCCCGCGGCGGTGCCGGCGCAGGCCGACGACGCCCCGGGAGATGCCCAGGAAGATGCGCAGACGTCGGATGCCGAGCCCGCGATGACCGCGCAGGAGATCCGCGCCGAACTTGCCCAGGCGCAAGACAGGCTCGTGCAGCTGCAGGGCGAGTCGCCGCTCATTCTTGCGGCGGTCGATGCCCAGGCCATCGCCACCGTGGTGGCCGACTGGACCGGCATTCCCATCGGCCGCATGGTGCGCGACGACGCGCAGTCGGTGCTCAAGCTCGGCGAGATTCTCTCGGCCCGCGTGGTCGCGCAGCCCGATGCGCTGGAGACCATCTCGCGGCGCATCCGCACGGCGCGCGCGCGGCTGGACAACCCCAACAAGCCCGTCGGCGTGTTCCTGCTGTGCGGCCCCTCGGGCGTGGGCAAGACCGAGACCGCGTTGGCATTGTCGGAGGCGCTCTACGGCGGCGAGCAGAACCTCGTCACCATCAACATGAGCGAGTTCCAGGAGTCGCACACCGTCTCCACGCTCAAGGGCGCGCCTCCGGGCTACGTGGGCTACGGCGAAGGCGGCGTGCTCACCGAGGCCGTGCGGCGCAGGCCCTACAGCGTGGTGCTGCTCGACGAGATCGAGAAGGCGCACACCGACGTGCACGAGATCTTCTTCCAGGTGTTCGACAAGGGATGGATGGAAGACGGCGAAGGCCGGCACATCGACTTTCGCAACACCGTGATCATCATGACCTCCAACGTCGGCACCGACCTGGTCATGCAATTGTGCGAAGACCCCGCCCTGCGGCCCGACCCCGAGCCGCTGGCCGCCGCGCTGCGCGAGCCGCTGCTGAAGGTGTTCGCGCCCGCGCTGCTCGGCCGCCTGGTTGTAGTGCCTTATTACCCGTTGCACGCGGAAGCATTGCATCGCATCATCCGGCTTCAGCTCGATCGCATCGCTGCGCGCCTGCAGGCGAACCACGGCATTGCATTGGCCTACGACGACAGCGCGGTCGAACTGGTCGCAAGGCGCTGCACGGCCATTGAGTCGGGTGGCCGGATGATCGACGCGATCCTCACGCACACGATCCTCCCGCGGCTGAGCGAGGAAGTCATCGGCGCCACGGTCAGTGCGCGCAAGCTCGCCGCCGTGCGGCTGGGCGCGGCGGGAGACGACTTCCACTACGAATTTTCCGAACACTGAGCGAAGAAAGGGAGCACCGCATGGCCAGAGTCGTCACCGCACACACGCCGCTTCCACCGGACCAGCTGCTGTTCCGTTCGATGCACGGCAAGGAAGCGCTGTCGGAGCTCTTCGAGTTCGAAGTCGACCTGCTGAGCCCCAACACATCCGTCGACATGAAGGCGGTGCTCGGCAAGCCGCTCACGCTCGAGATCGTCACCATCGACGGGACGCCGCGCTATCTCAATGGGCAGATCACGCGCTTCACGATGATCGGGCGCGAAGAGAGCTCGTCGCGCTATGTGGTGTACCGGGCGCTCGTGCGGCCATGGCTCTGGTACCTCACGCGCACCAGCGACTGCAAGATCTTCCAGAACAAGTCGGTGGTCGACATCCTGGACGAAGTGCTCGGCGAGTACGGGTTCGCTTTCGAGAAGAAGCTCAGCGCCACCTACCGCCAGCGCGACTATTCGGTGCAGTACCAGGAGACCGACTTCGCCTTCGTGAGCCGGCTGATGGAACACGAAGGCATCTACTACTACTTCAGGCACGACGAGAACCAGCACACGCTGGTGCTGGCCGACGACATGGGTGCGCACGACACGCTGCCGGGCTATCCGCGCATCGGCTACCTCGCCAGCGATCGCGCGGGCGAGACGGGCCGCGAAGTCATCGACCAGTGGGAGGTGACCGAGGAGATCCGCCCCGGCACCTACGTGGTCGACGACTTCGACTTCAAGAAGCCCAAGGCCGACCTGCTCAACACGCGCAGCCAGCCGCGCGAGAACGACCACGGCCGCTACGAGATGTACGAGTGGCTCGGCGGCTACAGCGACGCGGGGCAGGGCGAGCACTACGCGCGCATCCGGCTCGAGGAAGCGCAGGCGCAGGCCGAAGTCGACACCGGCCACTGCAACGTGCGCGGCATGGCGCCCGGCTACCGCTTCGACATGCAGAACGCGCCGCGTGACGAGGACAACAAGGAATACCTGATCGTCTCGGTCACGTACAACCTGCGCGAGGGCGGCTATGCGACGGGCAGTCCCGACGGTTTCTACAGCTTCGACTTCGACGTGCAGCCCACGTCGTTTCCGTTCCGCGCGCCGCGCGTCACGCGGATGCCGACCACGCATGGCCCGCAGACCGCCACGGTCGTGGGCCCGCCCGGTGAAGACATCTGGATCGACAAGTACGGCCGCGTGAAGGTGCAGTTCCGCTGGGACCGCTACGGCCAGCGCAACGAGGACAGCTCATGCTGGGTGCGCGTGTCCAGCGCCTGGGCCGGTTCGAACTTCGGCGCGGTGAACCACCCGCGCGTGGGGCAGGAAGTGATCGTCGACTTCATCGCCGGTTGCCCCGACCGGCCGATCATCATCGGCCGTGTCTACAACGCCGACCAGATGCCGCCGCTCGAACTGCCGGCCAAGGCGACGGTCAGCGGCTTCATCAGCCGCACCATCAAGGGCGACGGCGAGCTGGCCAACCATTTCGTGATCGACGACGACCCCGGCAGCGAGTCGATCAAGATGCACGCGCAGAAGGACTTCAGCCTCAGCGTGGAGAACAACGAAACCCACACCGTGGACGGCACGCGCGACACGCTGATCGAAGGCGCGGACACCTACACGACCAACACCTCGCTCGACGAGACGGTCAACGGGCCGCACACGCTGACGGTGAACAAGGGCGGGCCGCAGACGATCACCGTCAACGGCGGCAACCAGTTCATCAAGGTGGATGGCGGCGACCAGCAGGTCGACGTCATCGGCAACCAGACCATCCATGTCACCGGAAAGCGCAAGGACACGGTCGACAGCGGTGAAGAGCGGATCATCGGTACCTCGCTCAAGGAAGACATCGCCGGTCCCCAGACCACCAAGGTGGTCGGCCTGTACACCGAGGAAACCAAGGGCAAGAAGGTGACGGTCGACGGCGACGAGGACTATCTCGTCAAGGGCGCGCAGAAGGTGCATGCGACCACCTCGCTGAAAGCGACGACCGATGGCCCCATGAACCTGGAGAGCACCGCGGCGGACATCACGGTCAAGTCGCCGACCAAGATCGTGCTGGATGCGCCCCATGTCGAGGACAAGTCCTCCAAGAAGGTGACCTTCACGGACTGGGGCATTGCCTTCAAGGGCTTCAACATGGGGATCAACGGGATCAACGTGAGCCTCAACGGCACTTCGCTGTTCGTGAACGGGCTGGTGACCAGCATTGCCGGGCTGAACCTGGGGTTCAATGCCTACTCGCTCACGGGCGCCATCAACAAGTTCGACGTGTATTCCTCCAGTGGTGCGATGGGCCTGTTCACCACCACCCAGACGGTTTTCACGGCGGACAACAGGGCGATGAAGATCGACTTGTCGCAGATCAAGGTGAACCCCAGGGGAATCACCGTCTATCTCTGAAACCGGGGCACGTGTTGGATCTTCTCGCCGTGTGGTTCACCAAGTACTGGTACCTGATCGTTCCCATCGCCGTCATCGCGCTGATCGTGTTCGTGCTGACCACGGTGGCCAAGCGCCAGGTCTTTCGCGTGATGGGCACGCAGAGCACGGTCAACCGCCAGGTGATGGGCACCGATCGCGCCGAGCGGGTGCTTCGTACCGGCCAGCCGGCCGTGGGCGTGGTGCTCGAGAGCCATGACACCGCCACGCGGGTCGAGCGCATCTACATCCTCGTGCGGCTCAAGCTGCAGGTGCAGCCCGGGGATGGATCGCCCGCCTACGAGACCGAACTGGTCGCCCCGATCAGCCCGGTGAAGATTGCCGACTTCGCGCCGGGGCGCTCCGTGAAGCTGCGCTTCGACCCGGTCTCGCGCGAGATCGCCATCGACCAGCCGGTGCGCTGAAGCGGGTGCGCTGCCGCCATGAAGACCATCAAGCCCTTCCGACTGAGCATCATCACGCGGCCCTTCCGACGGCAGCGGCGGGACTTCCTGGGCGTATCGGTCTTCGCCATGGCCAGCCTGGCGCCGGAGCCTTTGCTGATGCCCGACCAGGATCTCTGGAAGCTGGCGGCCGACGAGATCGGGCCGGGCAACGTGCTGGACATGGGCGTGCCGAAGATCGAGCCCGAGTGGCTGGTCAGCGGCTATGCGTACACGGCGCACCAGGACGACAAGACTCTGTGCGCGGCCCAGGCCGTCTTCCATGGCCAGGCCAAGTCGCTGCTGGTGAGCGGTGACCGCTACTGGCTCGACGGCCGGGCGACCGCCGCACAGCCGTTCGAGCGCCTGAGGCTGGATTGGGCACACGCCTATGGCGGACCGGGCGAGGCCGAAAACCCGGAAGGCATCGGCAGCTTCGATGAAGTGATCAACGGCGTCCGTACGCGCCGGCTTCCCAATGTCGAGTTGCCCGGCGCGCGCCAGGACACACCCGGGCGGCGCGTAGCGGCCGCGGGCTTCGGCGCGGTGCCCCCCGATCGGCCGCAGCGGCTCGGGCTGATGGGGCGCGCCTACGACCAGCAGTGGCTGCAGCACGACTACCCCGGTTTCGCCGATGACATGGACTGGCGCTACTTCAATGCCGCGCCCGCCGACCAGCGCTTGCCCGGCCAGAGCGAACTGCCGCCGGGCGCCGCCTACGAACTGTGGAACATGCACCCGCGGCAGCCGGTGATGCGCGGCCAGCTGCCCGATTGGCAGGCGCGCTGTTTCGCCAGCTTCCAGAAAGACGGCGGTGCGCTGTCGGAGATCGCGCTGCGCCTGAGCACGGCCTGGTTTTTTCCGCACGCCGAGCGGGTCATCCTGGTCTGGCACGGCGCATCGCCCATCGCGGAAGACGACGCGGCCGACGTCAAGCACATCATGCCCGCGCTCGAGTTGCGCGGACAGCCGCGGCCGGTCGCCCACTACCAGCAGGTGCTGCAGCAGCGCATCGACCCAGCCAAGGCGGTGCTGGTCCTGCGCGACAGCGACCTGGTGCCCAAGGAGGTCATGGGGCCGTGGGCAGGCGAGCAGATGCCCGATATCGCCTCGCTCCCGATGGTGCGCAACCTGCGCGCGGGCCGTCAGCGCGAGCGCGAACGCCTGCGCGCCCGTCTGCTGGAACAGGGCCTGGATCCCGAACGCTATCTGCCGCCCCTGGCCGAGCCGGACCTGCAGCCACCGGCCTCCATCGACGATCTGCCCGATTTCGCCGAAAAAGCCGATCGGGCCTTCGAGCAGATGCGCCAGACGGCGCTCGCCCGCGGCGCCGAGGGCCGCGCCCAGGCCGTCGCGCAGGGCATGCCGGCTGCCGCCCATCCCGATGTCGACATCCCGCCGCTGTCGCAGATGGATCCGCGCGAGCTGTCCGGCGAGATCAAGGCGAGCATCGACAAGGCCATGGCCGAGGTGGCTTCGCGGACCGGCAAGCCTGTGCAGCGCCGATTCGACCCGGACAGCCTGCTGCGCGACCTCGCGCGCATGGAGGAAGACGCGGCGCGCGAGCGCCCGACACCCCGTACCGCCGAGGAAGCCGCCGAAAGCGCGCGGCTGCGCGAACAGGCCGGGCGCAGCGTGCGCCTGGGCCACCTCCATGGCGCGCACCTGCTCGAGCCGGCGCCGCCGGCCAGCAGCTTGCGCTCCAGGCGGCTGCGGCGGCGCCTCGAGGCCGCGGCCAGCGGCGAGCGTCGTTTCGCGGGCATGAACTTCGTCGGCGCCAATCTCTCGGGCATGGATCTGCGAGGCGCCGACTTCACCGGAGCGAACCTCGAAGACGTCGACTTCAGCGACGCGCGGCTCGATGGCTGCAACTTCACGCGCGCGGTGCTCGCGCGCGCGCGGCTGGTCCGGGCTTCGCTCACCGATGCGCGGCTGGACGAGGCCAACCTGGGTGGGGCGCAATGCGAAGGCGTGAACTTCACGGGCGCGAGCTTCGTGAACACGCGATGCAACAAGACCGTTTTTCGCTCCTGCGTGCTTGCGCGTGCCGCGTTCGACCAGGCCGACCTGTTTGAAAGCGAATGGGCGCGCTGCGATGCGCGCGGCTCCCGGTGGGAGCAGATGGCGATGGTCAAGCTGGCACTGGAAGACATCGCTTTCGACGACGCCGCGTTCAAGCAGGTGAGCTGGATCGAGTGCCGCTTCAAGGGGGCATCCTTCGTGCGAGCCTCGCTGGAGGCCTGTGCTTTCGTCACCGTCGATGCGCACGAGGGCGTCGATTTCACCGAGGCCAGCTTCGTCACCTGTTCCTTCGTGCATGGCTGCAGCCTGGTGCAGGCCGTGTTCCGCGCCGCTTCGCTGCGGCAGTGCGGCCTGCGCGGCGCCATATTGGTCGGCGCCGATCTCGCGGGGGCGCGGCTCGAAGGCTGCGACTTCTCCGAATGCGACCTGCGGCGCGCGCGGCTGGAGGCATTGCATGCCGGCGAGAGCCTGTTCATTCGCGCGGACCTGCGCGAAGCCTCGCTGCGCGGTGCCAGCCTCATCGACGCCAATCTTTCGAAGGCCGATCTGCGCTTTGCCAGCCTGCAGGACGCCAATCTGTTCCGCGCCGACGTGTCGCAGGCCGCCATCGACGGCTCGACCACCTTCATCGGCGCCTACACCCAGGGCGCCAAGACCTTGCCCGCGAGAAAGACTGAGCCGGTTCGATGAAAGTCGAGGAACTTCTGGACAAGATCCGGCATGGCGAACCGGTGGTGGGGGCGAGTTTCGCGGGCCAGGATCTCGGCGGCATCGACTTGTCGGGCGCCCAGCTGGAGCGTGTCGACCTGAGCCGCGCGAATCTGCGCGGTGCCAGCCTCGACGACAGTGCGCTGACGCAATGCAATCTCGACC
The DNA here is from genome assembly GCF_058809745.1 of Variovorax sp. MPBD4-3. Taxonomy (NCBI): domain Bacteria; kingdom Pseudomonadati; phylum Pseudomonadota; class Betaproteobacteria; order Burkholderiales; family Comamonadaceae; genus Variovorax; species Variovorax sp. MPBD4-3. The sequence continues at coordinate 3,468 of NZ_JBXASW010000050.1, read as the reverse complement.
AGGCCGACCTGTCGGCCGCCAGCCTGAAGGGCGCGCGCGTGTTCCGGTGCCGGCTGGAGGCCGCGCAGCTCGGGCGCGTGTTCATGCAGGACACCAACTTCTTCGAATCCTCGCTGGGCCGCGCGGATTTCGGGAACGCGCAACTGGAGCGCGTGGCTTTCACCCGGTGCGAGCTCGGGCATGCTGTGCTGAAGCCGAGCATCTGCGATCAGATCGTCGTCACCGAATCAACGGTCGACCAGCTCGACTGCCGTGGGGCACGGCTGTTGCACCTGATGTTCTTCCGCATGGATCTGCGCACGGTGCAGTTCGCCCAGGCCCAATGCGACGGTTCGATCCTGATGGAGTGCAATCTCGAAGGTCAGCGCCTGCAGCACACGGCCTTCCTGCGCTGCCAGTTCACCGACAGCGCGATGGCGGCCGTCGATTTCAGCCGCGCCGTGCTCACGCAGAGCAACTTCAAGGGCGCCACGCTGACCAGGGCGAACTTCAGCGGCGCGGATGCCGCCCAGGCCATGTTCCCCGAGGCCGATCTGCGTGAAGCGAATTGCAGCGACGCCGTGTTCGATCAGTCGATCTGGGCCGACGCCAAGCTCGAGGGAGCCGATTTCAGCCGCTCGCGCCTGCCACTGAGCGTGTTCCATCGCGCAAAGGCAGGCAATGCCGGCTTCCGCGAGGCGGACCTGCATGACGCCGATTTTTCCTATGCCGATCTGCACGGCGCGGATCTGCGCGATGCGCGCTTTCTGCGCACCCGCTTTCATCGCGCAGAGCGCACGGGTGCGCGTTTCTCGGGCAGCGGCGGCATCGTCGAAAACGATCCGGAGCTGTTCAGGGCTCAGGAGATCCAGCATCCGGGCTGATGTCGCCAAGCCTGCACGTTCCACTGTTCATCCATCAAACAAGGAGATCTCCATGCCAGTTGTCTCACTGCGCAAAGCCTCGAAGCTGACGGCTCCGGTCCATTTCCAGGGGGTGGTCACCGCATTGCTGCCGGACGGGCGCGTCACCGTCGACGACGAGGACGGTGCCGCCTGGATCTGCCGTCGCGCGGCCAGCTGCCTGCTCAAGCCGGCCAGCGGCGACACCGTGCTGGTGTCCGGTCCCGACAGCGCGCGCGCCTACCTGATCGCCGTGATCGAGCAGGCCGACGCGTCATCGAGCTGCATCGAGGCGGCGGGCGATGTCACCTTCGCGCCCAGCGGCAACGGCCGTGTGACCATCGCGAGCGCTTCGGAGCTCAGGCTTCGCGCGGAGAAACGCTTCGTGCTCAAGACGGAGGAGGGCGAGTGCGAAATCGGCGAACTGCGGCTGGTCACGCGCTCTGTGCAGGCGGCGGCCGGAAGCGTCCGGCTGGTCGGCAAGGTCTTCGAGACCGTGGCCGACCGCATCGTGCAAATGGCGCGCCAGACGCTGCGCCTGACGGATGAAGTCGACCAGGTGCGAGCCGGCCACATGGACTACAAGGCCGGCGAGACGGTGCGCATCCACGGCCACCACACGGTGGTCACCGGCCAGGAGCTGGTGAAAGTGGACGCGGCCCAGATCCACATGGGCTAGGCAAGGAGGTACCAGATGTTTGCCAACTGTCAGCTCATGGGGATGGACATGGCGTTCCCCGACGTCTGCAAGTCGCCGGTGCCCATTCCATACCCGAACATGGCATTGGGGCCGATGGCCATTCCGAATGCCTGGAACATCCTCTTCATGGCGATGCCGGCGCACAACATGGCGACGACCACGCCGATCACCCTGGGGGACCAGCCCGGGGTGCTGGGCGGGGTCGTGTCCCAGACGTTCATGCAGCAATCGCGGCATGTGACGGGCGCATTCACGGTGCTTCTCAAGGGTACGCCGGCCACGCGGGTCACCAGCATCACGGTGCAGAACCGTTGCAACATCGTCGGCATGCGCGTCGTGCCGAGCCAGTTCAAGGTGCTGATGCTGGCGCCCTGAAGGCGCATCGATTCAGACCGGCCCCGCCAGCGTGACCTGCTGCGGAAAGCCCACCCACACGGCCAGCGCGGAGTAGTTGTCCTGCGTCTCGTCGGCCTTGGCCTCGGCCGCGCGGCGCAGCAGCGCGAGCCATTCTTCGGCGCTGTCGGCCAGTTGCAGCGAGCGCTCCATCACCTGCTGGGAGATCAGCTGCCAGAGCCCGTCGGTGCACAGCAGGAACGCGTCGCCGTCGGCCAGGCGCTGCGTCGCGGTGATGGTGGCCTCGGCCGCGGCGCGCGCGCCGAGCGCGCGGTACAGCAGATTGGTCTTCACCAGGCGCTCGCCGCCGTGGTGCTGGCTCGCGGCGGCGTCGCCCGAGCGTTCCGACAGGCTGTGGTCTTCGGTGCGCTGCATCAGCGCGCCGCGGCGGAACCAGTAGAGGCGGCTGTCGCCCACGTGGGCCCAGCAGGCCTGGTTGCTCGCGCGGTCGACGAACAGCGAAACGAAGGTCGCGCTCATGCGGCTGCGGTCGGCCAGTTCGCGCTGCTTCGCGAGGATGGCGTCGTTCGCCGCCTTCACGCAGCGCTGGATGTTGCCGGCGGCCAAAGAAGGGTCGTCGACGAAGGTGTCGAGCGCGGTGTCGACCGCGATGCGCGAGGCCAGCTCGCCGCCCGCGTTGCCGCCCACGCCGTCGCTCACCACGAAGCAGCCGTTGCGCTCGTCGAGGTGGTAGCCGATGGCGTCCTGGTTGCCGCTGCGCTCGCCCACGCAGGAGAACTGCGAGGTCGAGATCGGCACGGCGAAGGACGACGAGGAAGAGCGGGCGGCTTCAACCACGGCGCGCCTCCTTCAGCCGTTCCATCTCCTTGTCGTAGGCCTGCTGGAAGGCGCGGCCGAACACGGCCTGGAAATCGTCCTCCACGGCCGACGTGGTCTCGGCATGCAGCGCCTGCAGCTGGCGCCACAGGCGCGCCTCGCGGCCGCCGGGCAGCAACTTCTCGCCGATGCCGCCGTCGTGCGGCGTGTCGCGGCTGAGCGCCGCGGGATCGAAGCGCTGCAGCAGCGTGAGCAGCGCGGCACGCATGCCGGCGACCATGCCGAGCTGGTGCGACTGCAGGTCGCCGAGCGCGTCGTGCACGGCGGCCTCGGGCGGCAGGAAGCCGGGCATGCGCGCGCCGAACATCTGCATCAGCACCGCGCGGCCGTTGGGCAGGATCTTGAACGGGTTGTTCTCCTCGTCCACGATCATCGTGATCTCGGCGCGGACCTCGCGCTTGAGCATGGCGCGCGATGACAGCAGCTCGATGGTGCCGTCGGTGAAGGCCCGCATGATGCGGCCCAGGCGCTGCATGGCCTCGATGTCGAGCGGCTGCTGGCCGGCGATCTCGGGCACGCCCGCGCCTTCGAGGAAAGCCTTGAAGAGGGCTTCGGACGAAGAGTCGGCAGTGGGTGCAGTGGGTGCAGGGGGTTGCGGCTGCGGTGGTGGCGTGGCCGGTGCGGCGACCACTGGCGGTGGCGCGGGAGGCGGTGGAG
>NZ_JBXASW010000049.1:0-47265 GCF_058809745.1 Variovorax sp. MPBD4-3 | reverse complement strand
GGCGGGGGTGGGGGCATCGGCGTTGGAGCTGGAAGCCTTGTTGCATCGAAGGTCGGCGTGCCCCCACCCCGATCCTCCCCCAGAGGGGGAGGGAGCAATGCAACCCAGCGCGCAGAGCAGGGCGAAACCCTCGCCAAGCAACTCGCCCTCGTCATCGACCTCAACGTCTGCGTCGGCTGCCACGCCTGCGTCACCTCCTGCAAGCAATGGAACACCTCCGGCAGCGCAGGCCCGCTGGCCGATGAACGCCCCTATGCCGCCAACCCCACCGGCACCTTCTTCAACCGCGTGCAGACCTACGAGGCCGGCGCCTTTCCCGTCACCGAGACCATCCACTTCCCCAAGAGCTGCCTGCACTGCGAAGACCCGCCGTGCGTTCCGGTGTGCCCCACGGGCGCGAGCTACAAGCGCAAGGAAGACGGCATCGTGCTGGTCGACTACGACAAGTGCATCGGCTGCAAGTACTGCGCATGGGCCTGCCCCTACGGCGCGCGCGAACTCGACGAGGAGCGCCAGGTCATGACCAAGTGCACGCTGTGCGTGGACCGCATCTACGACGAGCAGTTGCCCAAGGAAGACCGCAAGCCGGCCTGCGTGAAGGCATGCCCCACAGGCGCGCGCATCTTCGGCGACGTGAAGGACCCGGACTCCGAAGTGTCGAAGGCCATCCGCGAGCGCGGCGGCTACCAGCTGATGCCCGAGTGGGAGACCAGCCCGGCCAACCAGTACCTGCCCCGGCACATCACGCAGCCGGCGGACGCGAAGGAGTAGCCGCATGCATCCCGCGTTCTCGATTCTTTTCTTCACCACGCTGGCCGGCGCCGCGCAGGGACTGGTGTTCGCGCTGGCGCTGGCGGTGCTGTTCGGCCTGGAACTGGCGCCGGGCTTCCTGGGCATCGCGCTGGGCGTGGCCGAGGTGCTGCTGGTGGCGGGCCTTGCCGCATCGTTCATGCACCTGGGCCGCAAGACGCGCGCATGGCGGGCGGTGCTGATGTGGCGCACTTCGTGGATGTCGCGCGAGGTCATCGTGCTGCCGGTGTTCATCGCGCTGGTGGCGTCGTGGTGGCTGTCGCTGCGGCTGGGCGCCGGCGCGCCGTGGTCGTGGCTGTTGCCGCTGCTGGTGCTGTGCGGCGCGATGCTGCTCTGGTACTGCACCGCGATGATCTACGCCTGCCTGCGCTTCATCGAGGAATGGGCGCACCCGCTGACGGTGCTCAACTTCACGCTGATCGGGCTGTCTTCGGGGCTGGTGCTTGCATGCGCGATGGCGACCCTGAGCGGCGAGGCGCGCTTCGTGCAGATATTCGGGCCATGGGCGCTCGTCGCCACGCTGGCCGCCTGGGCGGCGCGCGGCGGCGCCTTGCGGCGCAACGCGCGCCTGCGCCACAAGTCGACCTTGCAGTCGGCCACGGGCATCCGCGCGCAGAAGCTGGTGCAGAAGTCCATGGGCATGTCTGCCGGGTCGTTCAACACGCGGGAGTTCTTCCATGGCGTGTCGCTCGCGGCGCTCGGGAACATGAAGCTCGGTTTTCTGCTGCTGGCCTTCGTGCTGCCCGCGTTGCTGGCGGCATGGGGCATCGCGAGCGCGTCGGTGCTGCCGTGGCTGCTGGCGGTCGCCGTGCAGGCGCCGGGCCTGCTGGCCGAGCGCTGGTTCTTCTTCGCGCAGGCCAGGCATCCGCAGAACCTCTATTACCAGGTCGTTTCCTAGGCTTGTTGCTGTTTGCGCCACGGGTCATCGGCGCGTCATGCATGGATGGAAGGATTCGAAACTTTTGTTTCCTGCCCTTCCTCCATGTTGCCGAACCTGCCCCTTCCCCGTGCCTTGACCGGCCTGCCGTCTTCGTCCCTCGGCCTTGTTGCGCTGCTGCTGGCCTCTTGCGGCGGTGGAGGCGGCGGTGGCGGCGGCGTTCCTTTCGCGCTGCCTCCGGCCGCCACGACGCCCGCGCCCGCACCTGCCGCTTCGTCGGACGTGAGCGGTGTGGTCGTGGGAAGCTATTTCGTCAACGCGAAGGTCTGCCTCGACATCAACGCCAACGGCCGCTGCGATGCCGACGAACCCTCCACGCGCACCGACAAGCAGGGCGGCTTCACGCTGGCTGGCGCAAGCGCAGGCATCGTGGCCGAGATCGGCACCGATGCCACCGAACTCGACCCCGCCACCTCCACCTCGAAGCCCGTGACCTCGCGGCTCGTGCTGCGCGCTCCGAAAGAGGCACCGGGCGTCGTCGACTACCAGTCGACCGCCGTGGTCGCCGAAATGGAAGCCGGCGGCCTGGACTTCAAGGCGGCCAGCAGCAAGGTCGCCATCTCGGTCGGCGTGGTGGCAGCCAAGCTGCTCGGCGACTTCAACACCGAGAGCGATCCGGTGACCAAGGCCGCGCTCAAGGCCGCGTCCGACGAGGGGCTGCAGCGCATCCGCGATGCGCTTGCGTCGGCCGCCGCCGGCGACGACGTCAAGGCCGTGCTGACCGCCGCGGCCCTGACCGACCGCTACTACCAGACCAAGGCCCCGTACCGTCCGCAGCAGGACGTGAGCACCTACGAGGCGCCGCCCGCGGGCTTTGCGCCGGTCTACACCGAGATGATCGCGCGCCACGGCTCGCGCGGACTGTCCAGCCTCAAGTACGACCTGGCCGTCTACAACATGTGGGAGAAGGCACGGGACGATGGTGCGCTCACGCCGCTCGGGCAGAAGCTCGGGCCCGACGTGCTGAAGATCATGAAGGCCAACTTCCTGCTGGGCTACGGCGTGGCGGGCATCAGCACGCCTGGCTACGGCAACGAGACGCAGGTCGGCATCAACGAGCACACGCAGTTGGCGGCGCGGCTGGTGCAGCGGCTGCCGGCCTACTGGAAGCAGGTCGGCGACAGCGCCGGCTCGGCGCCCCGGCAGATCGTGACCGTCACTTCCGGCGTCGACCGCGCGGTCGACAGCGGCAACTTCTTCGTGCAGTCGCTCAAGGCGGCGCAGCCGGCGCTGGCGCCGCTCGTCACCTATCCGCCCGCACCGGCGCCTTACCCCGACACCGGCACCGCGGTGAGCCAGCCGGCCGGCACCAACCGCTTCCTGCTGTACTTCCACAAGCTGGTGAAGGCCACCGACCAGGTGACCAAGCCGGCGGACCCGCTCTACACGACCTACCAGGACAGCCAGGCCTACCAGGCCTACAAGTCCGGCGACGCCGACCTGGCCGCCAAGCAGAGCGGCCTCACCGTCACACCCGAGGCCGCGGCGGCCGGCCGGGTGCTGCTGGAGCGCCTGTTCGCCAAGAGCTTCGTCGACAAGATCGCCGACGGCAGCTACAGCTTCGCGAATACAGGCACCCGCACTTTCGCGAGCGACGACGGCAAGTTTTCGTCCAGCCTGAGCGGTGACGGCAAGACCACGATCAAGTCCCTGGGCGATGCCGGCTCGCTGCTGTACGAGCTCTACGTGATCGCGCCGGCCATGCGCAGCGAGGCCGGCGTCGACTTCGCCGCCTACATGCCCGCCGCGCAGGCGAAGTTCTTCGCCGCGCTCAACGACGGCTCCGACTTCTACGACAAGGGCCCCGGCATGACCGAGAAGGGCGACATCACTTCGCGCATGTCGCAGATCCTGGTGGACGACATGTTCAACGAGGTCGACGCCATCGCGCGCGGCGACCGCTCGCACGCCGCCAAGCTGCGTTTCGCGCACGCGGAAATCCTCATGCCGTTTGCCGTGCGCATGGGCCTGAAGGGCGTGGACCAGAGCGTGCCCAAGGCCGCCAACTTCAGCTACGGCAGCAACGCATGGCGCGGCGAGTACGTGTCGCCGATGGCGGCCAACATGCAGTGGGACGTGTATGCCGACGCCAGCGGCAAGCTGCTGGTGAAGATGCTCTACAACGAGAAGGAAACCGACTTCAAGGCCGCCTGCGACGGCGCGAAGAAGGCGGGCACCGCCCACTACTACGACTACACGGCCCTGAAGGCCTGCTACGGCCACGCGGTGGCGCAGTAGGCCTGCCTTCCGTTGCAGCGGCGGCCGGTCGCGGCTGCGCCTACTTGCGTAGCGGTTCGCGTATCGCGGCCCGCGCAAGCCGCCACGCCGCGAACAGGAACACCAACGGCAGCACGATGGTCTGCAGCACGAACAGGGCGATCAGCTTCACGATGCGCTCCGCCCAGTCGGAGGCCGACTTCAGGATCTGGTCGTACGTCGCCTTGAGGTTGGGCAGCTTCGGCAGCCAGCGTTCGACGCGGTCGCGCCAGCCTTCCTGCGCCACGGGGGCCTCCTGCGTGGCATCGACCACGGCGGTCGGCGACTTCTCGATGCCCGAGAGCGCTGCCTGGTAGTCGTTGGCCATGAACACGCGGTAGAGGCCTTCGTTGGCCACGGCCGCCAGCGGCACCGCGAAGCGCACCAGCAGCAGGCCGATCAACGCCGATTGCAGCCAGCGCGGCGAACTGCCGCGCCGCCAGCGCCACACGATCCAGGCCAGCGCCACCGCGCAGACCAGGTAAGACATGAGGTGGTGCGCGCCGATGCTCAGCAGCACCAGCTGAATGCCGAACGACACGCTGGCCGCCAGCATCACCGCCGCGAATTGCTCGATGAGTTCGTTCAGCGGCTTCAGCGCCTGCCCCGGCGCGAAGCTCACGCCCACGCCGCCCGGCGTGGCGTCGACCTGCGTGCCCTGCGCCACCGACACCACCGCGCCCAGCGCGCGTGCCGCGGCAAAGGTGGTCAGCGCGCGCTTCAGTCCGTCGTTGACCTGGGCTCGCGCGGGCGCGTCGATGGGCGCGACCCAGCAGCCGGCGAACACCAGCACGGCGATGAGCAGGAGATAGGCGCGTTGCAGCAGGAGGGGCTTGGGCAGGGGCATGGTCGAGGCGCGGTCGGGGCGGAGGATGCGGCCATTCTCCACACGGCCCCCGGCACGCCGTGCCGATACCCTTGAGCGGCGTCTAGCTTCTGCGCGACCCCGTGGCGCGCGGCTTGCCGGGGGTGCCCGGCAGCAGGTGGTCGAGCGGCAGCGCCGTTTCCGACTTGATCTCGCGCAGCACGATGCTCGAGCGCACATGCGTCACGCCCGGCAGGCTGAACAGCACCTCGTGCAGGAAGCGCTCGTAGTGCTTCATGTCGGGCACGGTCACGTTGAGGATGTAGTCCGCCGGGCCGGTGGCCGACACGCAGCGGATGATCTGCGGGCTCGCCGCCACGGCTTCTTCGAAGCGCTGCACCATCGCCTCGCTGTGGCGGTCGAGGTTGACCTCGGCCACGGCCGACACGTGCAGGCCGACCTGCTCGGGGTCGACCAGCGTGGTGTAGCCGCGAATGACGCCGGCCGCCTCCATGTCCTTGATGCGCTTCCAGCAAGGCGTGGGCGACAGCCCGATGGTCTCGGAAATCTGCTGCACGGTCTGTCGCCCGTCGTGCTGCAGCGCGGAGAGGATCTTGAGGCAGTGCTCGTCGAGTGAAACGGTGCCGGCATTCATCGCGGGATCGCAGGTAGTGGCGTCGCAGCGATTCTCACTGATCGATGTGTCCGGCCGGTGCCGTGCCGCGGCCGCCGCCGGCGCCGAAGCTATGCGTCGCGGGCGCGCGCGAATTCCAGCGGCAGGTCCTTGAACTGCTTCTTCAGCGAAGCGTCGGGCGAGCCGCCCACCACGATGCGCGCGAAGGCATCGAGCGGACTGAAGAACGCCGGGCGCAGCGTGCCGAGCTTGCTTTCGTCCACCACCAGGAAGCTCTGCGACGCGCAGCGGATGGCCGCCTGCTTCACTGGCACTTCGTGGAAGTTGGAGCAGCTCGCGCCGCGTTTCAGGTCGATGCCGCCCGCCGAGATGAAGGCCTTGCTCACGCCCAGCCTGGCGAGGTACTGCAGGCCCTCGTCGGAGAAGAAGGTGGCCGAAGAGGCGTGGTAGAGCCCGCCCATCAGCATCAGCTGCGTGTTCGGACGGCGGCTCAGCACCTGCGCAATGTTCGTGGAGTAACACGCCACGCTCAGCGGCATCTCGGGTGGCAGCGCCTCGGCGAAATGGACCATGGTGGTGCCGCAGTCGATGAACAGGCTGTCGTGCGGCTGCACCAGCCTGGCGGCGTGTTCGCAGGCCAGGCGCTTGTTGGCCGCGTGCTGGTCGCTGGCCTCGTCGAGCGAGTAGCGCTCGGCACCGGGCAGCGTGGTGGCCAGCACGTAGCCCCCGAGGGCGGAGAGGGGCGATTCGGCCGACGACAGGTCGCGGCGGATGGTCATTTCCGTCACGTCGAGCTGCAGCGCCGCCTGCTTGATCGGCAGCGGGCCGCCGGCCTCGACGAGTTCCTGCATCCTGGCCAGGCGCATGGCCCGGGCTTCGGCTCCGGCTGTTCTTCGCATGTTCGGTTTTCTCAGATCCACGTGGCGGAGTATCGGTCATGGCACGCTGGATTAATGTTTCTTGAAAAACATATTGCGCTGATAAATGTTGTTGTAATAACATTTAGGCCAACACGAACAGCATCAAGGCTGAGCAGCCACGCGGCGCAGCCCGGAGACAAAAGACATGCCCATTGCCTGCCCGCCGCAGCCGCGGCCCATGCGCCTGACCGCGCCCGCCCATCCATGACCTCCACTTCCCTCGTTCGCCCCAGCGGCGCGGTGCGCTCGCGCCCGGCGCCGCCGGCTTCTGCCAATGCGGATGCCCCGGCCTCGCCGGCGGCACCCGCGCAGGCGCATGCCGCCGCTGCCCGCAACACCGCCCAGCCGTTCGACGCGGGCTGGATCGAAGGCATCCGCTTCAACCTCTCGGCTGCGGAGCGCCGCGTGGCCACGCTGCCCGGACGCCGCTCGGTCAAGAAGGACGCGCAGGCCGGCTGGCTGCTCAAGGCGATCACCTGCATCGACCTGACCACGCTCAGCGGCGACGATTCCGCCGAGCGCGTGAAGCGGCTGTGCGCCAAGGCCGCGATGCCGGTGCGCCCGGACCTGCTGGCCGCCCTCGGCTTCGCCGACCGCAAGCTGCACACCGGGGCGGTGTGCGTGTACCACCGCTTCGTCTCGACCGCGGTCGAGGCGCTGGCGGGCACGGGCATTCCGGTGGCGGCGGTGTCCACGGGCTTTCCGGCGGGCCTGATTCCGCACGAGCTCAAGCTCAAGGAAATCGAAGCCTCGGTGCGCGACGGCGCCTCGGAGATCGACATCGTCATCACCCGCGAGCACGTGCTCACCGGCCAGTGGAAGAAGCTCTACGACGAGATGCTCGATTTCCGCCGCGCGGCGGGCGCGGCGCACGTGAAGGCGATCCTCGCGACGGGCGAGCTCAAGACGCTGCGCAACGTCGCCAAGGCCTCGATGGTCTGCATGATGGCCGGCGCCGACTTCATCAAGACCTCCACCGGCAAGGAGGGCGTCAACGCCACGCCGCTGGTCACGCTCGCGATGCTGCGGATGATCCGCCAATACGAGGCCCGCACCGGCCTGCGCGTGGGCTACAAGCCGGCGGGCGGCGTCTCCACCGCCAAGACCGCGCTCGACTACCAGGTGCTCATGAAGGAAGAGCTGGGCCGCGACTGGCTCGAGCCCGATCTGTTCCGCATCGGCGCTTCCACGCTGCTGGCCGACATCGAGCGCCAGCTGGAGCACCACATCACCGGCCGCTACTCGGCCTACAACCGCCACCCGATCGGATGAGCCCGATGAGCAGCAGCAACAACAACTCCGCCGCCGGCAGCAGCGTCGCGCGCTATTTCGACACCATGGACTACGGCCCCGCGCCCGAGAGCGACACCGACGCACGCGAATGGCTCGCGCGCCATGCCGAAGGCTTCGGCCACTTCATCGACGGGCGCTTCACGCCCGCTTCCGGCGGCGTGCATTTCGACACCGCCGAGCCGGCCACCGGCCAGCGGCTGGCGCGCGTTGCGCAGGGCTGCGCGAAGGATGTGGACGCCGCGGTGGCGGCGGCGCGCGCCGCGCAGCCCGGCTGGCTTGCGCTCGGCGGCCATGGCCGCGCACGGCACCTGTACGCCCTGGCGCGCATGGTGCAGCGCCATGCGCGCCTGCTCGCGGTGGTCGAGGCGCTGGACAACGGCAAGCCGATCCGCGAAACGCGCGATCTCGACGTGCCGCTGGCCGCGCGCCACTTCTATCACCACGCCGGCTGGGCGCAGCTGCAGGAGCGCGAGTTCGCCGACCAGGTGCCGCTGGGCGTGGTCGGCCAGATCATTCCGTGGAACTTCCCGCTGCTGATGCTCGCGTGGAAGATCGCTCCCGCGCTGGCGCTGGGCAACACCGTGGTGCTGAAGCCGGCGGAGCTCACGCCGCTGAGCGCCTTGCTCTTCGCTGAACTGGCGGCGCAGGCGGGCCTGCCGGGCGGCGTGCTCAACGTGGTGACGGGCGACGGCGCCACGGGCGCTGCGCTGGTCGCGCACGAGGGCGTGGACAAGATCGCCTTCACCGGCTCGACGGAAGTAGGGCGGCTGATCCGCGCCGCCACGGCGGGCACGGGCAAGTCGCTCACGCTGGAGCTGGGCGGCAAGTCGCCCTTCATCGTGTTCGACGACGCGGACATCGACGCCGCCGTCGAAGGTGTGGTCGACGCCATCTGGTTCAACCAGGGCCAGGTGTGCTGCGCCGGTTCGCGGCTGTTGCTGCAGGAAGGCATCGCGGACGACTTCATCGCGCGCCTGAAGCGCCGCATGCAGACCCTGCGCGTGGGCCTGCCGCTGGACAAGGCGATCGACATGGGCAGCCTGATCGACCCCACGCAGCTCGAACGCGTGCGCTCGCTGGTGGCCGCCGGCGTGCGCGAGGGCGCGACCTGCTACCAGGCGCCGGGCGAGTTGCCGCCGGGCGGCAGCTTCTTTGCGCCGACGCTGCTGACGGGCGTGCAACCGGCATCCACCGTGGCGACCGAGGAGATCTTCGGGCCCGTGATGGTGACGATGACTTTCCGCACGCCCGACGAAGCCGTCGCGCTCGCCAACAACACCCGCTACGGCCTCGCCGCCAGCGTATGGAGCGAGACCATCGGCCTCGCGCTGGGTATCGCGCCGCAGCTGCAGGCAGGCGTGGTCTGGGTCAACGCGACCAACCTGTTCGACGCGGGCGTGGGCTTCGGCGGCTACCGCGAATCGGGCTACGGGCGCGAGGGCGGAAGAGAAGGCTGCTACGAATACCTGAAGCCGCGTGCCTGGGCGCAGCGCAAGCCGCGCCTGGCAGATGTGGCCGCTGCGGTGGCAGCGAACGAAGCCGCCGCGAAGACCGGGAACGGTTCTTCGCCCGCGCTGCCCGCCATCGACCGCACCGCCAAGCTCTTCATCGGCGGCAAGCAGGTGCGGCCCGACGGCGAGCTGTCGCGCCCGGTCTTCGCGGCCGGCGGAGAGCGTGCCGGCGAAGTGGGGGTGGGCAACCGCAAGGACATCCGCAACGCGGTGGCCGCTGCGCGCGCCGCGGCGAGCTGGTCGAGCGCGACGCCGCATCGCCGCGCGCAGGCGCTTTATTACCTCGCGGAAAACCTCTCGGCCCGCGCCGGCGAGTTTGCCGCGCGCATCGCGAGCCTGACCGGTGTTGGCGCGCAAGCCGCGCAGGCCGAGGTCGACGCATCGGTGGGCCGCCTGTTCGCCTACGGCGCCTGGGCCGACAAGTACGAGGGCGCGGTGCATGTGCCGCCGCTGCGCGGCGTGGCGCTGGCCACGGTCGAGGCGATCGGCGTGGTGGGGGTGGTGTGCCCCGACGAGGCGCCGCTGCTGTCTTTCGTGAGCCTGCTCGCGCCCCTCATGGCCATGGGCAACCGCACGGTGATCGTGCCCGGCGAGAAACACGCGCTGGTCGCCACCGACTTCTATCAGGTGCTGGAGACCTCCGACCTGCCGGGCGGCGTCGTCAACCTCGTGACCGGTCCGGCCGCGAGCCTCGCGCGCACGCTGGCCGAGCACGACGATGTGGATGCGCTGTGGGTCTTCGGTGCGAAGGAACTGTCGCGCGATGCCGAGCTGCTGTCGGTCGGCAACCTCAAGCGCACGCTGGCCGACCACGGCCTTGCCACCGACTGGCACGACCCGGCCTCGGCCGAGGGCCCTGCATTCCTGCGGCACGCCACGCAGGTCAAGAACATCTGGATTCCCTATGGCGAATGAGCGGGCGGCCGTCGTGCCCGTCACACGAACCAAGGGAAATCCCCAAATAGCAAACGTTTGCGCAAACGTTTTCTTTACTTAAGATCGCAACCGCGACAGCCGTTCCAATTCGAGGAGACAGACCGCATGCTGAAGTCCATACATCCGCTGCTCAACGCCGACGTGCTCTACGCCCTGCGCGCCATGGGCCATGGCGACGAACTGGTGCTGTGCGACGCCAACTTCCCGGCCGACTCGGTCGCACGCCAGACCACGCTGGGCCGGCTGCTGCGCATCGACGGCGTGGGCACCACCGAAGCGGCGCGCGCCATTCTTTCGGTGCTGCCGCTGGACAACGCGGTGGACGACCCGGCGCGGCGCATGGAAATCATGGGCCAGCCCTACGAGATCCCGCCGGTGCAACTTGAAATGCAGCGCGAGATCGACGCGGCCGAAGGGCGCCCACGGCCGATGGGCTCCATCGAGCGCTTCGCCTTCTACGAGGCCGCGCGCCGCGCGTACTGCGTGATCGCCACCGGCGAGCGCCGCTTCTACGGCTGCTTCGTGTTCAAGAAGGGCGTGCTCGCCCCCGAGGCCTGAATCGCGATGACCGCCTTTTCCTCGCAGCAGCACGGCGTGGCCGTGCTCGGCATCTTCGTGGCCGACCTCGCCTTTCGCGCGGCCGATCTTCCGGGCGTCGGCCAGACCATCGCCGGCTCCGGCTTTGCCATGGGCCCCGGCGGCAAGGGCTCGAACCAGTCAGTGGCGGCCGCACGCGCAGGCGCGCAGGTGACCTTCATCTCCAAGCTCGGACAGGACTCCTTCGGCGCCAACGCGCTCGCACTGTGGGCGCAGGAAGGCATCACGCCGCGCGTGCCGCAGGTGACGACGCAGCCGACCGGCGCGGCCTTCATCTACGTGCACGAGGTCACGGGCGCCAACGCCATCATCGTGGTGCCCGGCGCGGCGGCGCTCATCGACACCGCCGACGTGGATGCCGCCGCCGATGCCATCCGCGGCGCCCGCGTGTTCGTCACGCAACTGGAGCAGCCCGCCGGCGCCGCGCAGCGCGGCCTGGAACTCGCGCATGCGGCAGGCACGGTCACGGTGTTCAACCCCGCGCCCGCGTTGCCCTTCGACGATGCCGTGTACCCGCTGTGCGACTACATCACGCCGAACGAGCACGAAGCCGCCGCGCTCAGCGGCATTGCCGTCGAGACCGTCGAGGACGCGCGCCGCGCTGGCGATTTCTTTCTTTCCAAGGGCGTGGGCTGCGCGCTCATCACGCTCGGAGACAAGGGCGCGCTGCTGCACAGCGCGAACCAGTCGGTGCACCTGCCCGTGTTCAACGCCGGCGCGGTGAAGGAAACGGCCGGCGCGGGCGACGCCTTCAACGGCGGCTTCGCGGCCGCGCTGGCCGAAGGCGCCTCGCCGCTGGAAGCCGCGCGTTTCGGCTCCGCCGTGGCGGCCATTTCGGTCACGCGCGCGGGCACCGCGCCGTCGATGCCCACGCGCGCCGAGGTCGACGCGCTGCTGGGCCGGGCGGCAGCCTGAACCGCGAACCGCAAAGGAGTCTTTCGTGAAATTCAGGTTCTCGGACCGCGAGCTCAACTTCCTGGTCGGCATCAACGTCGCGATCCTCGTGGTCGCCACCGTGCTTTCGAAGGGCGACTTCCTCGACGTCTACAACTTCCAGTCGATGGGCGGCCAACTGCCCGAACTCGGCCTGCTTGCCATGGGCGTCGCGCTGTCGATGATCTCAGGCAACGGCGGCATCGACCTCTCCGGCGTGGCGCTGGCCAATCTCTCGGGCGTGGTGGCTGCCACGCTGGCACCGATGCTGGTGCAGCCCGATGCATCGCCGTGGCTGTACACCGGCGCGTTCGCGGCCATTGCCATCGCGGTGGGGCTGGCGGGCGGGCTGCTCAACGGCGTGCTGATCGCGCGCGTCGGCCTCACGCCCATTCTCTGCACGCTGGGCACGCAGTTGGTCTACACCGGCCTGGCCGTGGTGCTCACCGGAGGCTCCAGCCTGCGCGTGGGCAATGCCGATCCGCTGTCGGCCATCGGCAACGAGACGGTGCTGGGCGTGCCGATTCCGTTCGCGATCTTCGTGGTGATGCTGCTGGCCATCGGCTGGCTGCTCAAGCAGAGCCCGTTCGGCATCCGGCTCTTCCTGCTGGGCACCAATGCCAAGGCGGCGCGCTACGCGGGCATTCCGCAGGGCCGCATGCTGATAGCCACGTACGCGCTGTGCGGCGTGCTGGCGGCGGTGGCGGGCGTGATCATCGCGGGCCGCACGGCCAGCGTGAAGTCGGACTACGGCAACTCCTACCTGCTGATCGCCATCCTCATCACGGTGATGGCGGGCGTGCGGCCGCAGGGCGGCTACGGGCGCATGGTGTGCCTGTTCTTCTCGGCCGTGGCGCTGCAGCTGCTGTCCAGCACCTTCAACCTGCTGGGCATTTCCAACTTCTTCCGCGACTGCGCCTGGGGCCTGCTGCTGCTGTTCTTCCTGGCATCGGCGCGCCTGAGCCTGGGCGACCTGCGCAGCTTCATTTCCGTTTCGCGCACCAGCGCACCGCCGCATCAGCCCCCTCCTGGCGCGACGCAGAGAACCACCGAGGGCTAGGAGACATACGAACATGCTGAAGAAAACCAAGATCGCCTGCACCGTGCTGGCACTGGGCACCGTGGCTTTCGCGTCGGCGCTGCATGCGCAGGGCAAGCCGCAGGACATCGTCACCGTGGTGAAGATCACCGGCATCAGCTGGTTCAACCGCATGGAAGTGGGCGTGAAGGAGTTCGGCGCGAGCACGCCGGGCGTCGCCACGCGCCAGATCGGCCCGGCCCAGTCCGACGCCGCGCAGCAGCAGCGCCTGGTGGAAGACCTGGTGGCCAAGAAGGTCGACGCGATCGCGGTCGTGTCGATGGACCCGCCCACGCTGGAGCCGGTGCTCAAGCGCGCGATGGAGCGCGGCATCAAGGTCGTCACGCACGAGGCGGACAACCAGAAGAACACCATGGTCGACATCGAGGCCTTCGACAACACGGCCTACGGCGCGCGCATCAACGAGCGCCTGGCCGCCTGCATGGGCCAGCAGGGCAAGTGGACCTCGCTGGTCGGCTCGCTGGGCAGCCAGTCGCAGGTGCAATGGGCCGACGGCGGCGCGGCTAACGCGAAGAAGTACCCCAAGATGCAGCTGGTCGACGCCAAGAACGAGTCGCTCAACGACGCCGAGAAGGCCTACGGCAAGGCCAAGGAAATGCTGCGCAAGCATCCGGACCTGAAGGGCTTCCAGGGCTCGTCCTCGCTGGACGTGCTGGGCATCGGCCGGGCGGTGGAAGAGGCCGGCCTGCAAGGCAAGGTCTGCGTCTTCGGCACCGGGCTGCCGAGCGAGGCGGCCAAGTTCCTGGAGTCGGGCGCGGTCGGCGGCATCGCCTTCTGGGACCCGAAGGACGCCGGCATCGTCATGAACAAGGCGGCCAAGATGCTGCTCGACGGCAAGACCATCACCGAGGGCACCGACATGGGTGTGCCGGGCTACAACAAGGTCTCGGTGAAGAAGGGGCCGGGCGTCGGCATCGTCGTCACGGGCCAGGCCTGGGTCGAAGTCGACAAGCAGAACTACAAGAAATACGCCTTCTGAGCCTGCGAGCCATGACCCTTGAAGCGCTCTCTACCCACGCCCCGGCCGCGCCGGCGGGGCGCCGCGTCTTTCTCGAGGTGCAGGACGTGCACAAGCGCTTCGCGGGCGTGCACGCGCTGCGCGGCATCGACCTGACCATCGAGGCCGGCGAGATCTACCACCTGCTCGGCGAGAACGGCTGCGGCAAGAGCACGCTGATCAAGATCATCTCGGGCGCGCAGCCGCCGAGCCAGGGCCGCATCGTGATCGACGGCAAGCCGTACGAATCGCTGTCGCCGCTGCAGGCGCTCGCGCTGGGCATCGAGACGGTCTACCAGGACCTGTCGCTGCTGCCGAACATGAGCGTGGCCGAGAACGTCGCGCTCAGCGAGCAGCTTGTCGCCACCGGCGGCAGGCTGGCGCGGCGCTTCGACCGCAAGGCGCTGGCGGCCACGGCCGCGCGTGCGCTGCAGGCGGTGAAGCTGCCGACCGACGCGGCGTTCCTCGCGCGGCGCGTCGACGAAATGCCCATTGCCACGCGGCAGCTCGTGGCCATCGCGCGTGCCGTGGCCACGCGCGCGCGCATGGTCATCATGGACGAACCCACCACCTCGCTCACGCAGAAGGAAGTGGACAACCTCGTGCACGTGGTGGAGGCGCTGCGCGAGCAGGGCGTGGCCGTGCTGTTCGTGAGCCACAAGCTCGACGAGTGCATCGCCATGGGCGGCCAGGCCATCGTTTTCCGCGACGGCACGAAGGTGGCGCAGGGCCCGATCCGCGACTTCACCAAGGCCGAGCTCGCACACTGGATGACCGGCAAGCACCTCGACGGCGAACGCTACCGCCACGGTTCGCACGGCGGCGAGGCGCTGCTGAAGGTGGAGTCACTGGGCCGCGGCGCGCTGTTCAGCGACGTGAGCTTCACGCTGCGCAAGGGAGAGATCCTCGGCGTGACCGGGCTGCTCGACTCCGGCCGCAACGAACTGGCGCTGGCGCTGGCGGGCGTCCAGGCCGCCGACCGCGGGCGCGTGCTGCTCGACGCACGCGAGATCACACTGAAGACGCCCACCGACGGCATCCGCCAGGGCATCGGCTACGTGCCCGAAGACCGCCTGAGCGAGGGCCTGTTCCTCGACAAGCCGATTCGCGACAACATCGTCACCGCGGTGCTCGACCGCCTGCGCGGGCGCTTCGGCGCGCTCGACGCGCGGCAGTGCCAGGCGCTGGCCGAGCGCACCGTGGCCGATCTGCAGATCGCCACGCCCGACGTGGACCGGCCGGTGCAGTCGCTGTCGGGCGGCAACCAGCAGCGCGTGCTCATCGGGCGCTGGCTGGCCATCGGGCCGCGCGTGCTGATACTGCACGGCCCCACCGTGGGCGTGGACGTGGGCTCCAAGGACACCATCTACCGCATCGTGCAGCGGCTGGCCGAGCAGGGGCTGGGCGTGATCCTGGTGAGCGACGACCTGCAGGAACTGCTGCAGAACTGCGACCGCATCCTGCTGATGCGCAAGGGCCGCATCGCCAACGACTTCGACGCGCCGGGGCTCGCCGAGAGCGATCTCTATCACGCGCTGGTTTCAGACACACCTTCTCCCGCATTCCCATGACGGCTTCCACCATGCAAGCGCATTCCGCGCCGGCCACGCCCGCGCCGCAGGCGCGGGTCTCCCTGCGCGGCTGGCTCGCGCAGCGCCCCTCGGTCTTCACGCTGGCGCTGATCGTGCTGGCGAGCCTGGCGGTCGGCGCCATCAACCCGAGCTTCTTCCAGCTGCCCGTGCTGTTCGACATCGTGCGCGCCTGCACGGTGCTGGGCCTGTTCGCGCTGGGCGTGCTGATCGTGCTGGCGGCCGGCGGCATCGACGTGTCGTTCGCAGCCATTGCCGCGCTCACCATGTACAGCATCACCAAGCTGGTGCTGAACTACTTTCCGGAAGCGCCCATCGCGCTGCTGCTGATAGCCGGTGCCGCGAGCGGCGCGGTGCTGGGGGTGCTCAACGGGCTGCTGGTGCACTGGCTCAAGGCGCCTTCGCTGATCGTGACCATCGGCACGCAGTACCTGTACCGGGGCATTCTTCTGACCTTCGTGGGCACTGTGTTCTTCATGAACGTGCCGGTGCCCATGGACGCCTTCGGCAAGCTGGCGCTCTGGCGCTTCGACACGCCGCAGGGCCTGCACGCGGTGCTGCCGGCGACCGTGCTGGTGCTCGCCTTCGCGGCGGTGCTGACATGGTGGCTGCTGAACCGCACGCTGATCGGGCGCGCGGTGTACGCCATCGGCGGCAGCCTCCCCATCGCGGAGCGGCTCGGCTACAACCTGCGCACGGTGCATGTCTTCGTGTTCGCGTACGCGGGCTTCCTGTCGGGGCTGGCGGGCATCGTGCACGTGTCGAGCACGCGGCTGGCGAACCCCTTCGACTTGGTGGGCAACGAGCTGGACGTGATCGCCGCGGTGATCCTGGGCGGCGCGCGCATCACTGGCGGCAGCGGCACGGTGGGCGGCACGCTGCTTGGCGTGGTGCTGGTCACGCTGATCAACAACGTGCTGATCATGGCCGGTGTGCCGAGCACCTGGCAGAAGGTGATCATCGGCGCGTTCATCCTGGTGGCGGGCGGCTTCTTCGCGATGCGCAGGCAGGACTGAGCGCGGCCGGTCGGGTTTTCTCGGGATTCAGGTAATAGGAGAAGAGGAACGACTTTTTCTTCCTTATAGAAGTTAATTCTTCTCCAAACAAGGGTCTGCGCTAGTGCATTGAAGAAGCACTTCCCCGGAATGCGGCAGAACAATTCCGGGCATGAACGCCCCACACAACGCGACCGCGCTCAAGCGGCCCGGCTACCAGCTTTCCGACAATCTCTGGGCCCCTTCGGGCTCGGTCTTCATCACCGGCACCCAGGCGCTGATCCGCGTGCTGGTGATGCAGGGCTGGCGCGACACGGCGCGCGGCCTGCACACCCAGGGCTTCGTCAGCGGCTACCGCGGCTCGCCGCTGGGCATGGTCGACCAGGCCATCTGGAAGGCGGGCGAACGTTTCAGGCAGACGGGCATCCGCTTCGTGCCGGCGGTGAACGAAGAGCTTGCGGCCACGCAGGTGCTGGGCACGCAGCGTGTCGAGTCCGACCCCGAGCGCACCGTCGACGGCGTGTTCGCCATGTGGTACGGCAAGGGCCCGGGCGTGGACCGCGCGGGCGACGCGCTCAAGCACGGCAACGCGTACGGCTCGTCGCCGCACGGCGGCGTGCTGGTGGTGGCGGGGGATGACCACGGCTGCGTGTCGTCGTCGATGCCGCACCAGAGCGACCACGCCTTCATGGCCTGGCGCATGCCGGTCATGCAACCGTCCAGCGTGGCCGAGTACCTGGAGTTCGGCCTGTACGGCTACGAGCTGTCGCGCTATTCGGGCGCGTGGGTCGGCATGGCGGCGCTGTCGGAAGTGGTCGAAAGCGCGGGCACGGTGGACCTGGACGTGGTCAACGCGCGCGTCGACGCCTGGGAAGACGCCGACACCGTGCGCGCCGCCACCGGCCACAGCGCGCCGGCGGACGGCCTGCACTACCGCTGGCCCGACCTGCCTTCGCTGCGCATCGAATCGCGGCTCGAAGACAAGCTCGCGGCCGTGGCTGCTTTCTCCAGGCGCAACAGCATCGACCGCGACGTGATCGTGAGCGAGCACGCCAAGGTGGGCATCGTCACCTGCGGCAAGGCGCACCACGACCTGATGGAGGTGCTGCGCCGGCTCGAGCTTTCGCCGGAGCAGCTGGCCCGCGCCGGCGTGCGGCTCTACAAGATCGGCCTGAGCTTCCCGGTCGAGCAGACGCGCATCAAGGCCTTTGCGAAGGGGCTCGAAGAAATTCTCATCGTCGAGGAGAAGGGCGCCGTCGTCGAGACACAGCTGCGCGACATCTTCTACAACGCACCGCCCGATGCGCGGCCCGCGCTCGTGGGCAAGCACGACCGCGAGGGGCAGCCGCTGGTGTCGGCGCTCGGCGAGCTGCGGCCGTCGCGGCTCATCGAGCTGGTGGCGCACTGGCTGGCGGTGCACTTTCCCGACAACCGCGACCTGGGCGACCACCTGCAGCATGTGCGCGACTTCACGCCGCCCGAGCTGCTCGGCAACGCGAGCGATGCCGTGAAGCGCCTGCCTTACTTCTGCGCGGGCTGCCCGCACAACACCAGCACCAAGGTGCCCGAAGGCTCCACCGCGCGCGCGGGCA
This sequence comes from Variovorax sp. MPBD4-3, assembly GCF_058809745.1. NCBI lineage: Bacteria > Pseudomonadati > Pseudomonadota > Betaproteobacteria > Burkholderiales > Comamonadaceae > Variovorax > Variovorax sp. MPBD4-3. The sequence goes on along the minus strand of NZ_JBXASW010000049.1, from coordinate 29,361 downwards.
TCGGCTGCCACTTCATGGCCAACTGGATGGACCGCAGCACGGCGGGGCTGATACAGATGGGCGGGGAGGGCGTCGACTGGATCTCGCACGCCATGTTCACGAAGACGCCGCATGTGTTCCAGAACCTGGGCGACGGCACCTACTACCACTCGGGCTACCTCGCCATCCGGCAGGCCGTGGCGGCCAAGGCCACGTTGACCTACAAGATCCTGTTCAACGACGCGGTCGCGATGACGGGCGGCCAGCCGGTGGACGGCGTCATCAGCGTGGACGCCATCGCGCGGCAGGTGGAATCGGAGGGCGTGAGCAAGGTCGTGGTGGTGAGCGACGCGATCGGCAAGTACGACGACATCAAAGGCCGCTTTCCGCAAGGCACCGAGTTCCACGACCGCGCCGCGCTCGACGACGTGCAGCGTCGCCTGCGGGAAATCAAGGGCGTGACGGTGCTCATCTACGAACAGACCTGCGCCGCCGAGAAGCGCCGCCGCCGCAAGAAGGGCGAACTGGCCGATCCGCCCAAGCGCCTGTTCATCAACGAGGCGGTGTGCGAAGGCTGCGGCGACTGCACCGTGCAGAGCAACTGCGTGGCCGTGCTGCCGCACGAAACCCCGATGGGCCGCAAGCGCAAGATCGACCAGACCAGCTGCAACAAGGACTATTCCTGCGCCAAGGGCTTCTGCCCCAGCTTCGTGGGCGTGACGGGCGGCAAGCTGCGCCGCAAGAGCGGTGCGCTGGCGGCGGGGCGCGATGCGTTCCTGCATCGCGTGGCCGCCTTGCCGCATCCGGCCGCGCACGCGTGGAGCGCGCCCTACGACCTGCTCGTGACCGGCGTGGGCGGCACCGGCGTGGTGACGGTCGGCGCGGTGATCGCGATGGCCGCGCACCTGGAAGGCAAGGCCGCCAGCGTGCTCGACTTCATGGGCTTCGCGCAGAAGGGCGGCTCGGTGCTGAGCTTCGTGCGGCTCGCGGATTCGCGCGAGCGGCTGCACCAGGTGCGCATCGACACGCAGCAGGCCGATGCCATCCTGGCCTGCGACGTGGTGGTGGGCGCATCGGCCGACGCGTTGCAGACCGTGCGTCACGGCCGCACGCGGGTGCTCGCGAACATCCACGAGATTCCGGTGGCTGAGTCGCTGCGCAACCCGGACGCCGACCTGCACGTGGACCTGCTGCTGGAGAAGATGCGCTTCGTGGCCGGCGAAGAGCAGGTCGAGACCTTCGACGCGCAGAGCCTGGCGGAAGAATTCCTGGGCGACACGCTGGCGGCGAACATCGTGGCGACCGGCTATGCATGGCAGCGCGGGCTGGTGCCGCTGAGCCTGGAGGCGCTGATGCATGCGATCGAGCTCAACGGCGTGGCCGTGGCCGCGAACCAGTCGGCTTTTTCGCTGGGCCGGCTGGCGGCGGGAGACCCCGCGGCGCTCGACCAGCTGCGCGCCGCGCCTGCCGCCGATGCGCAGTCGTCGCAGGCCGATGAGCGTCCGCTCGACATGCTCATCGCCGACGCGCGCCGCCATCTGACCGGCTACCAGAACGCCGCCTGGGCGGATCGCTTCGAAACGCGCGTCCGCGGCCTGCAGGCGCGCGAGGCGGCATTGCAGGGCGGTGATGCAAGCCTGCCCTTCACGCGCAATGCCGCGCGCAGCCTGCTCAAGCTCATGAGCTACAAGGACGAATACGAGGTGGCGCGGCTCTACACCGATGGCGCGTTTCTCAAGAAGCTTTCGGAGCAGTTCGAAGGCGAGCTGAAGCTCGAATTCCACATGGCACCGCCCGTGGTGGCGCGCGGCACGCACGGCCGTGCGCCTGCCAAGATCCGCATCGGCAGCTGGATGCTGCCCGCGATGCGGTGGCTTGCGCATGGCAAGCGGCTGCGCGGCACCGCGTTCGACCCCTTCGGCCGCACCGGGGAGCGGCGCATGGAGCGCGAGCTGATCGCGCACTTCGACGGGCTCTTCGATGCGATGGCCAATGAGCTGTCAGTCGACAACCAGTCGCTGGCCGCGCGCATCGCCGCGCTGCCGATGTCGATTCGCGGCTTCGGTCACGTCAAGCTCGCGAACCTGGAAGCGGCAAAGTTGCGGGAGGCGGAGTTGCTGCATCGCTTTGCGCCGTCGCGCTACGCGAAGCCGGCGTCCGCATCGGCCGCCGGGCAGATCCGCGGCATTGCCATCGTGGCCGGCGCGCGCTGACCGTCGTCGTTCAGCCGACCGCCTTGATGAGCTTGTCGCGGCCTGCCTTGGCGAGCATGGATGCGACCGCGCAAGATGCCAGCCGGGCCGGCTCCGAATCGGCCCGGCTCGTGAGGATCACCGGCACCTTGGTGCCCAGCACGATGCCCGCCGCATAGGCGCCGCCAAGAAAGGTCAGGCTCTTCGCGAGCATGTTGCCGGCATCGAGGTCGGGCACGATCAGCACGTTGGCACGGCCCGCCACCGGCGAGTTGATGCCCTTGATGCGCGCGGCCTCGGCGTCGATGGCGTTGTCCATGGCCAGCGGACCGTCGAGCACTGCGCCGGTGATCTGGCCCCGGTCGGCCATCTTGCACAGCACGGCGGCATCGAGCGTCGACGGTACCTTCGCATTGACCGTTTCCGTGGCTGACAGTATTGCCACGCGCACCGCGGGCATCTGCAGCGCGTGCGCAAGATCGATCGCGTTCTGCACGATGTCGACTTTCTCTTCGAGCGTGGGCGCGATGTTGATGGCCGCGTCCGAAATGATCAGCGGCTGCCCATGGCCCGGCACGTCCATCACGAAGCAATGGCTGATGCGGCGCGAGGTGCGCAGTCCGCCTTCGCGGCGCACCACCGCGCCCATCAGTTCGTCGGTGTGCAGGCTGCCCTTCATCAATGCATCGACCTCGCCGCGAAGAGCCATCGCGACCGCTGCGTCGGCCGCGGCATGGCTGTGCGGCGCATCGACGATGGGGGTGTTCGAGAGATCGATGCCGACCTCGCGCGCCGCCGCTTCTATCTTTGCGCGCGGCCCGACCAGCGTCGGCGCGATCAGGCCCAGGGCTGCTGATGAGAAGGCCGCTTCGAGCGACACGGCATTGGCCGGATGAACCACGGCCACGCGCAACGGCGGCAGGCTGCGTGCAGCGGTGATCAGGCGGTCGTAGTGCGGATGTGCTGCAAGGGGCGAAGACGCCATGCGGGCTCCTGGAGGTGAAGGGGAGAATGCGTTGCCGCAACGGTACTTGAAAAAATCTGCTCGAAGATGCTGACGGTTGCGTAAAGAATATCTGCACATGAAGCCCCAGGTCCAACCGAACAAGATCGTCGTTCTCTCAGGCTCCGGCGTCAGCGCCGAGAGCGGCCTGCCCACATTCCGCGATGCCAAGGGCTTGTGGAACACCTACTCCTGGCAGGAACTCGCAAGCCCCGAAGGCTGGCGAAAGCACCCCGAGGCGGTGCTTGCCTTCTACAACGAGCGGCGCGCGAAAGCCTGGCAGGCGCAGCCGAATGCGGCGCACCTTGCCATTGCATCGCTCGAGTCGGTATACGAAGTCGTGATCGTCACGCAGAACGTCGATGCACTGCACGAGCGCGCGGGCTCGCGCAACGTGCTGCATCTGCACGGCCAACTCGCGTATGCGCGCGGCACGTCGGAGCCGGAACCCAGGCGCTACCGCGTGGACGGCGAACCCATCGCCATGGGCCAGTTGTGCGAAGACGGCACTCAGCTGCGGCCCGACATCGTGTGGTTCGGCGAAGCGGTGCAGCACTTCGAGGAAGCGGAAATGCATGTGGCCACCGCGGCGCGCGTGCTGGTGGTGGGCACGTCGCTTACCGTCAACCCGGCGGCGTCGTTGGTGCGGTATGCGGATCGCTCTGCGCAGAAGGTGCTGGTTGCGCTCGACATGGAAGACGTGCCGTACGGATTCACCTTCCTGCAAGGCAGGGCCACCGATGTGGTGCCCACGCTTGCCGCAAAGTGGTTGAGCGAAGCGCACGGAGCCCTGTAGCCGTTCCCGGTGCAGACAAATGGAAGGGCCCGCCATCGTTTGACGGCGGGCCTTTTTACCTGCGAGATGAAGCAGGCTAAAACTAATTGCCTTATTTCCTGGGCGATATGTCTGGCCACGGGAAATAAATCGTGAGGAATGGCGAAATCAGGATAGCGATTTGTCCAGATTCAATCGATTTGTCACAGTCGCGCCCGAACATCGCGCTCAAGAGTTTGCAAATGTGGATTCTCTTGATCGTGATGTGACAACTCAGGGAGCCCTCAATCATGGCAGTAGCCGCGAAGGTGAAGCAGCATTACCGGGAGCAGACCGCCAGGGGCGGCAAGGGCGCCGAGACGGTGCCGGGGCTGGAACATCAAGGAAAACAAGGAAGCCTGATCCCTCTTGCGTGAGCCGCGAGTGCCGGCTTGCCGTCTTGCCTTTCGTGCGTTGATCAGATTTGGAGGGAGAGTGCCATGCCAACAGGCGCAGCACGGTCAATCCGCGTTCTCACCGCTTCTTGTGCCGCCATGCCCACACTGGGCGGGCAGCCCGCACTGGAGCCGTTGGCCATGGAAGGCGACGAAGGCCTGAGCAGCCTGTTTCGCTACACCGTCACGTTCAGCACGCCCGAGCAGGCCGGCTACAACGAGCGGCAGGCCGCCAACGTGAACATCAAGCAGCTCGTGGGCGAAACGCTCACGGTGCACATCGTGCTCGACGGTCGCCCCGGCGCCGGCGAAGCCAGGCGCCATATCTCGGGGCTGGTGACGCGCGTGCGCTTCCTGCGGCTGGAGAACCGCCGCGCGTTGTACGAAGCGGTGATGGAGCCTTGGCTCGCGCTGGCCACGCGCACGAGCGACTACCGCATCTTCCAGAACAAGACCGTGCTCGACATCCTCGGCGAGGTGTTCTCCGACTACGAATTCGCCCATGAAGTGAAGTCTGCCCGCAGCTACCCGACGCGCGAGTTCCAGGTGCAGTACGGCGAGAGCGACTTCGACTTCGTCGCGCGGCTGATGCACGAGTGGGGGCTGTACTACTACTTCGAGCACGCCGAAGACAGCCACAAGCTCGTGATCGTGGACGACATGTCCGCGCACCAGCCGTACGCCAATGCGGGCTACCGGAAGATTCCGTTCTACGGTGCCGACGACACCGTGCGCGCCGAGCACTGCGACCGCTTCAACGCCTGCGAGACGCTGCAGAGCGGCCAATGGGTGACCGACGATTTCGACTTCAAGCGCCCCAAGGCGCGGCTGCAGCAGGTGAGCGCCATGCCGCGCAAGACCGCGCAAGGCAGGCAGGAACGCTACGGCTGGCCGGGCGACTACGTCGTCGAATCCGAGGGCGAGCAACTCGTGCGCACGCGCATGGAAGAGACCGGAAGCCAGGGCGAGCGCGCCAGCGGCTCGGGCAACCTGCGCGCCGTGGTGCCGGGCTGCCTGGTAACGCTGGAGCGGCATCCGCAGAACGAGGCCAACCGCGAATACCTTGTGACCGATGCGCACCTGCGGCTGCAGGACGTGGGCGACGCGAGCGCGCAGCAGGAGTTCGAATGCCGGGTCGACTTCGACGTGATCCCTTCGAGCAAGGTCTTTCGCGCGCCCGCGCCCGAGGCGCCCCGTCCGCGCACCACGGGGCCGCAGACCGCCATCGTCACGGGTCCGGCCGGCCGCGAGATATGGACCGACGAGTACGGACGCGTGAAGCTGAGCTTCCACTGGAACCGCTATTGCACGAAGGACGAGAACAGCTCGTGCTGGGTGCGTGTTTCATCGCCCTGGGCCGGCACCAACTTCGGCGGCATCCAGATCCCGCGCATCGGGCAGGAGGTGATCGTCGACTTCGAGAACGGCGACCCCGACCGGCCCATCGTGACCGGCCGCGTCTACAACGCCGACAACATGCCGCCGTGGACGCTGCCCGACAACGCGACGCAGAGCGGCCTGCTCACGCGCAGCTCCGAAGGCGCGACCGACGCCAATGCCAACGCGCTGCGCTTCGAGGACAAGAAGGGGCAGGAGCAGGTCTGGCTGCATGCCGAGCGCAACCAGGACATCGAGGTCGAGAACGACGAAACCCACTGGGTCGGCCGCGACCGCAGCAAGACCATCGAGCGCGACGAAACCGTGAACGTGGGCCATGACCGCACCGAAACCGTGGGTCACGACGAAACCATCACCATCGGCAACAACCGCATGGAGACGGTCAAGGCCAACGAGCTGCTGACAGTGCTGCAGAACATGAACCGCTTCGTCGCGCTCACTTCGTCGGAGGAAGTCGGCATCGCCAAGACATCGCTGGTCGGGCTGACCCAGACGGTTGCGGTGGGCAAGAGCAAGAATGAAACCATTGGCGAAGATTTTTCGCTCGACGTCGGCGAGAGGCTCGTGATCACCGTGGGCAAAAGCCGGCTGGAAATGACGAAGGACGGCCAGGTGACGCTCACCGGCGCCAAGTTCGATTTCCGCGCCACCGGTGCGGTACGGATCAACGGCAAGGTCATCGACCTCTGCTGAGGTCCGAAGACCCGAGAAGACCAGGACACCGCGATCCATGGCTCTGGACCCCAAGGCCACCGCGTCGTCGGCCTTCCTGTCTGCCTCCCCGGGCGGGGCGTTTGCGGGCGGCGCGGGGCCGGGCCGTATCGCCCGCCTGGCCGTCATCGTCGGCAGGCCCGCGCCCAGGTCGCCCGCGAGTGCGGCGCCTCCGGAGGCGGGCCGGGACGCGGCGCAGGCGATCGTGGTGTGCACGGCCCCCGATGTGTGCAAGACACCCATCGGCTCGGCCACGCCGCCCATTCCGTACCAGATCACCGGCAAGCTCGGCGATGACTCCAACACTTCGCAGGACGTGTTCCTCACGGGGCTGAAGGCCTTCAGGTTCGACAGCGTCGTCACGAACGTCAAGGGTGACGAGGCGGGCTCGGCCACTGGCATCAAGTCGGGCACTGTCGGCGACATCGCGGAGCCGAAGACTGCTTCGACAGTCGTCCGGGTCAATGGCCAGTGGCTGGTACGCGACGGCGACACCTTCTGGATGAACCGGCGCAACACCATTGGGGAGCTGAACTACAAGAAGGACCGCGGCACCTACTGGTCGCCCGACGACGGCAGCACCATCGACGACAGCGAGGCCGAGGCGCTTCTCGCGAAGGCGAGTGCCGATGGTGCCGTCATCGAGTACTACGAGACCGACCAGGAGAAGACCGGCAAGGCGCGCCTCATCCCCGCGACGGGCATGGCCGACTACGCAAGCCTGGTGCGCACGGCGATGGGCGAGAAGCCCATCCTGCTTGCACAAGCCCAGCTGCAGCAGATGCCGAATGCACCGGTCAGCGACGTGCGCCCCGGCGTCATCCCGCAGACGCGGCCGGCTCCGACCCCGAGCTTTCGGCCCGGCCCGGCGGCCAACGACAACGTCTTCCGGCCGCCCGCGGGCATGCCCCGGCCCGGAGGCAGCGCCGGAATGGCCGGCAAGGCCGCCGGCATCGCGGGGAAGATGCTCTTCGTGCTCTGGATAGCGCAAGGTGCGCCGATGCCCGGCGACAGCCTCATCCTCGGCAAGTCCGCAGCCAGGTCCGTCCTGGAAGGCATCAACCCGCAGACCCCGCAAGAACAGGCCATCTACGACCAGGCCTTGAATCATCTTGCCGAATACAAGGCCGGCGTCTATGACTCGTGGTGGCCCACGGGTGCGGACAAGTTCGACGCTGAAGTGCGCAAGGCCGTCGAAGACCAGATCGCCCAGGAGCGTACGCGCGCCCAGCAACAGGCACAGTCACAGGCTTCGCAGGCTCAGCCCGCGGCCAACCCCGACCCGGAGGCCGGCGTGCGCGTCGAGGGCAAGCCCGACCCGTGCAATCCGGGCGCGCACGGAAAGAACGATTGCCCGCCGGGACAGGATTCCCATCACATCATTGCCGACTACATATTGCGGCTCGGAACCCGCAAGGCGCCCGGCCCGCGGGTGCCGGGCGCGCCTTCGCTGGACGAAGGCCCGGCGATCTGCCTCTCCGAGAGCGAGCACCGCGAGGTGCACCGCCTGATGGACAACGCGATCCGCACGGCGGGGGGCGCCACCGGCACCGTGCCCTTCGAGAAGGTCAAGCAGATCGCCTACGACGCGCTCGGCAAGGCCAAGCCCGATTGCAAGGGCAAGTTCGAGGCCGCCACCGACGAGTTCTTCAAGAAGATGTCGAACGACGCGCTTGTACGGGCCTACAAATCGGCCTCCAAGGCCGTGAAGGCGGCTGCGCGCGATGCGCTCAAGGCCTCTGGCTGGCCGATCGAATAGAGTGAAGCGAAACACCCGCACAACCCACACCGCACGTACATGGAACAGTTTCCGCCCCCTCCCTCCACGCCCCGGTTGCGCATCGAAACCGGTGTCGCGGTGAACCGCCAGTTCCTGATCGTCTCGTGCTCGAAGCTCGAGGAGCGCTTCGACGGCTTTGCGCGTCTTTGCCTCTTCACGCCCGACAAGCCCATGCAGTGGCGCTACTTCGATCTGCCGCTGACCATCAGCGCCGCGGCGCTGCAAAGCGCGGGTGGTTCCGACGGCTCGGCGCAGGCCTTTGTCTTTGCCGCCGAGGACGGCGACATCGTGCGGTTGCCGGTCGGCAAACCGCCGGTGATGGAGCGCATTGCGGGTGCGGGCCTTCGGGACGACGACTCCGAGGGCTGGGGCTACATGAATGCGGTGCGCCAGATCGGTGCCCGCCTGTACGCCTGCGGCGACGGCGGCCAGGTCTATTGCCGTGAGAACGATGGAGAGGGCGACAGCGAGGGCGAGGGCGAATGGGTGCACGTCGACCACGGCCTGCTGCAGCCCGCGGAAGGCGAGCACAACCTGATGCTGAACGCGATCGCGGGGCCTGGCGAGGACTCGATCTACCTTGCCGGCTGGGACTCGGACCGCAACGCCGGCCTGCTGTTCCATCGAGGGGCCGATGGCGCCTGGACGCCGGTTCCGGTCGAAACCGCAAAGCTCACCGGACTGTGCGTGGAGGGCCCCGACGCAGTCTGGGCGTGCGGCCACGGAGGCGCGCTGCTGCACGGCAGCCATGCAGGCGGCTTCACCGACGTCTCGGCGCTCGACGACACCCGCAACTACAGCGACGTGGCGATCTACGGCGGCAAGGTCTACCTCGCCACTGCCGAGGGGCTGTTCGTGCGCGAGGGCGATGCGGTCGAGCCGGTGGACACCGGCCTCGTGCCGGCGTATGCCGACGGCCACGTGCTGCAGGCGGTCGACGGTGTGCTCTGGTCGATCGGCTACCGGGACATCGCGCGCTTCGACGGCACCAGCTGGGAGCGCATCGTCTTCCCGGGCAACCCGCCCATCGCCTGAGCCGGGCGGAGCCGTGCCCTTGTGGAAGCGCGATGTGGAATGGGTGGCCGAGGCTGCCCAGCGCATCGGCTGCCATGGACTCGGCGACTGGCTGCCCGGCTTTGCCGACTGGGCGGAGTTCACGCCGGCGGCATGCCCGCCACCGGAGCCTTCGCATGCGCTTGCTCACTACGCCAGCCTGTCGCGCGGCCTTCGCATGCTGCTGCGCGGTGCCTTCGCAACGCAGGCCGTCGACCCGGAGCACTGGGTGCTGCACGAACTCGAGATCGATGCCGCCAGGCTGCCGCTGCCCTTCGGTCTCGATGCCGGGCGAGAAACTCCGCTGGGAGCGCGAGCAAAACTGTCGGCGGACACAGCCTTCGGCCGCAGCGTCGACCTGCGTGCCGGCAGGCGCCGCATCGTTCACTTCCTGGCGGACGGTCGCGTAGTGGGCGTGGACTTCAAGGCATCGATGGTGGGAATCGAATCCGTGCTCCTGCAGCGCGTGGTAGCCATGCCCGATTTCCGGACCATGAAGGAGGAGGCGAGTTGACGTCCTCCGGTGCCGGCCCGAGCCCGGCCACCGCGTTCCTGCCTGCGAGCACGGGGCCTGCGTCCGAAGTCGCAGGCGGAATGCATGCGCTGCTCGTCGACACCCGCGGCACCCGCTGCCCCACGCCGCTGCTGCGTCTGCGCAAGGCGTTGCGGCGCTGCGAACCGGGGCGGGTGCTCGAACTCGCAGCCGACGACCCGGCCGCCTTCATCGACATTCCACGCGCGCTCGCCGAGTTGCCGGCGCAGTTGTTCGCCGTGCGCGACGAGGGCGCGTCCAGGGTCTTCGTGATCCTGCGCTGCTGACCGGAGCGCGGACGCTTCCTGCTGAACTCCACAATGGCTCCGCACCTCGAGAATCGCACGCCTTTTTCCGCACTCGCCTTTTCGCAGTTCCATCGCGACGGCACCGACATGGCCGTGCTGGCGGTGCGCGGAAGCTTCCACGTGGTGGCGAATGCGCCGCTCGTGCTCGCACCGCGGCAGGAAGAACTCGAACTCGCCGACCGCTACGAGGGTGATCCCGCCGGTGGCCTGCTGGTGCGGACCTGCGACATCGTGCCCTTCAAGCCGGCGGCCGATGTCACCATCCTGGGGGCGAGCTGGGCACCGCAAGGGGTGGCGTCTGCCTCGTGGCTTGCCGGCGTGCGCCTGGGCAGGCTCGAGAAAGTCGTGCGGGTGCACGGTCCCAGAGCCTGGCAATGCGCCGCGAAGCCGGAGGGCGACGAGAAGCACGGAGCTCCCGGGAAGAAGAAAGAGTGGGTGCTCTCGCCGGCCACGCCGGTGAAGGCCGTGGCGCTCGACTGGCGTGGCGCTTTCGGAGGCGAGATACCCGGAACGGGCGACGGGCAGGCGCCCGCCGACGTCCATCGCCACAACCCCATCGGATGCGGCATCGTGGACGCGGAGCACAGCCCCGGCGATATCGACATTCCCGCGCCCTGCATCGAAGACCCCGCCGACCCGGTGCTCGACTGGCGGCGCCACGACTACGTGCCGCAAGGCTTCTCCCCGTTGCCGCCGGTATGGCGGCCGCGCCAGCAGTTCACGGGCACCTTCGACGATGCGTGGCTGCAGGCAAAGCATCCGCTGCTGCCCGACGACTTCGACTACCGCTTCTATCAATACGCCGCGCCCGGCCTCATTCACGAGGAGCGCCTGAGCGGCGATGAAGAACTGCAGCTTCTGCACATGCATCCAGGCCACTCTCACATCCAGGTCTGGCTGCCGGGCGTGCGCCTGTCTGCCGCCGCGCATTGGAAAGATGGAGACACAGCCGCGCTGGAGATGACCCTCGACGGCGTCCACGTGGACATGAACGCCGGCCTGGCGTCTGTCTATCTGACGTGGCGCTGCTGGGTGCCCAAGCGATCAGGCATCCGGCTGATGGAACTGCGGATCGAGAACCCGTCCAGGCTGCTGGAAATCGGGAGCCGGTATGTGGGGTGCGAGCGCATTGCGGGCGCGCCGTACCCGTTGTGAGTAGTTCAGCCAGCGCCTGTAGTTCTTTTTGCGCATGCCGTTTGGCACTGGCCCGCGGTGGGTGCCTGGCTTAAGGTACGGACGGATTCGATGCGCCGACGTCGCTGTGTCACCAGCGCTGGCGTCATCCGGTTGTGATTCGCTGCCGTCCTGCTGCAAGGGCAGGGCGGCTGGTTCCACGGTGCCCTGCATGGGCACGCAATTTCTGAGGGAGTTGATCTCATGGCAGTAGACATGTTCATGCGCGTCGAAGGCGCGAACGGCGAATCCAAGGATTCGAACCACAAGGAGTGGAGCGACATCAAGTCGTTTGCGTGGGGCGCAACGCAGCCCGGAAACATGGTCAGCGGCGGTGGCGGTGGAGTCGGCAAGGCCAGCTTCAACGACTTGCAGGTGCTCGCGCGCATCGACAAGGCGGCACCGTCGGTGCTGAAGAATTGCGCCAGCGGCAAGCACCTGAGCAAGGTCGAGGTGTCGGTGTGCAAGGCCGGCGGCTCGCAGATCGAATACACGCGCATCACGCTCGAAGAAGTGCTGGTCACGTCGGTGCAGTACACGGCCGAGCAGGGCTCCGACGCGGTGTTCGTGCAGTACGCCTTCCAGGCCGCGAAGGTGAAGCAGCAGTACTGGGAACAGACCGACAAGGGCGGCAAGGGCGCCGAGACGGTGCTGGGTTGGAACATCAAGGAAAACAAGGAAGCTTGAGTTCCCTTCGTCGGGTGCGTTGACCAGGGAGCCTTCCACGAATGACCCGCAGCTTCATCGCCCACAGCGCGTTGGGCGAGCGCCTGAAGTTCCGCTCGATGACGGGACAGGAGCGCATTTCCGCACTGTTCGAGCATCGCGTGCGGCTCATCAGCGACATGCCCAACATCCAGCCCAAGCGCATGCTGGGCGAGGACATGAGCATCGAGGTGAACCTTGCCACCGAGCTTGGCGGCGCCGGCAAGCGCTTCCTGAGCGGGCAGGTCACGCGCTTTGCCTACGTGGGCAAGGACGACGGCGACATGTCCGTGTACGAGGCCACGCTGCGCCCGTGGCTGTGGTACGCCACGCGCCGCTCCGACTTCAAGATCTTCCAGTTCAAGACGGCGCCGCAGATATTGCAGGAGGTGCTCGCGCCCTACGGCTTTGCCATCGACGCGCGCCTGGGCGGCAACTACCGCACCTGGGACTACTGCGTGCAGTACGCCGAGAGCGACTTCAACTTCGTCAGCCGGCTGATGGAGCAGGAGGGCATCTACTACTTCTTCTCGCACGCGCAGGGCAGCCACCAGCTGGTGCTGTGCGACGGCCCTGATTCGCACACGCCGCTGCCCAACGGCCCGGTGAAGGTGCCCTATCACGCGGGCGTGCTGGCCGCGCAGATCCTCGAGCAGGACTTCATCGACAGCTGGAGCCATTCGGAAGACATCGCGTCGGGCAATTTCGCGGCCGACGACTACGACTTCAGGAAGCCCAACGCCGAGATCGACACCGTGCGCCAGCAGCCGGCCGGCCACAGCCGCGACAACTTCGAGATCTACGACTGGCCCGGCGGCTACACCGAGCTTGGCGACGGCGAGAACTACGCGCGCCTGCGGCTGGAGCAGCTCGCCGGGCGCCGCGAAATGGTGAGCGCCGAAGGCAACCTGCGCCACATGGCGCCGGGCTACCTGTTCGAGCTGGCGCGCCACCCCAACGCCGAAGACAACCGCCGCTACCTGATCGAAGCCGTGAGCTATGACTTCCAGGAGAACGCGCTGCGCGTGGTGGGCGCGGCGGACGCGGCCTACAGCGAATCGACCAGCAGCACCAGCTACCGCCAGACCTTCGAGGTGCTGCCCGACAGCGCGCCCTACCGGCCCGAGCGCGTCACGCCCCGGCCGCGCACCACCGGGCCGCAGACTGCGGTGGTGGTCGGCCCGGCGGGGGAGGAGATTCACACCGACGAATACGGCCGCATCAAGGTGCAGTTCCACTGGGACCGCTATGGCCGGCGCGACGAGAACTCCTCATGCTGGATCCGCGTGTCGCAGACCTGGGCCGGCAGCAACTACGGCGCCATGCACATACCGCGCATCGGGCAGGAGGTGATCGTCGACTTCCTCAACGGCGACCCCGACTACCCGATCGTCACCGGCTGCGTCTACAACGCCGCGCAGATGCCGCCCTGGGAGCTGCCGCGCCACAAGACCCAGACCGGCTTCCAGACGAACTGGAGCAAGGGCGGCGGCGGCAAGCACATGCTGCGCTTCGAGGACAGCCGCGGCACCGAGCACATCGAGCTTTCCACCGACCACGGCAACACCCACCTGCACATGGGCTACCTGATGAACCAGGGCAGCGGCGTGCAGCGCAGCTACGGCTTCGAGCTGCGCACCAACGAGTGGGGTTCCATCCGCGCGGACAAGGGCCTGCTGCTGACCACCTACACGCAGGACTACGCGCAGCGCGCCTCGCGCGACAACCCCGACGGCCACGAGCACATGGGCGCCACGCTGGCGCAGAGCAACGCGCTGATGCAGGCGTCGGGCCAGGCCGTTGCGGCCACCAAGGCGCTGGTGGGCGCGATGGCGCAGGGCAAGAACCAGACGCTGATGGGGCTGGTGCAGGGCGTGCAGGCCGCGGGCGGCGTTGCGCAGGCCGTGGCGGCGCTGGCCGCGGGCGGCACGCCGGAGGCGGGCGTTTCCGACAACCCCGACCCGGCCATGGCCGACGCGCAGCAGATGCTCGACCTGTCGCGCAAGATCGACAAGCCCGTGGTCTCCATCGTCAGCCCCGAGGGGCAGACCATGATCAGCCCCAAGCCGATCGTGGTGAGTTCGGGGCAGAGCGTGTCGGTGCGCGCCACCTCGGCCATGACGCTGACCACCGGCGCGCAGCTCACGCAGCTGGTCACTGGCGGCATGCTCACGCAGGTGAGCGAGGGCGGGCAGGTCAACGTGGTGTCGGGCGGCGACATCGTCTCGCACGCCAGCGCCGGCGCCGTCAACCTGGTGTCGAAGACCGACGCCTCCATCACCTCGACCGACAGCAACGCCAACATCACCGGCCGCAAGTCGGTGGTGATCCAGGCGGCCGACCAGGACGTGTTCGTTACCGGCAAGACCAGCATCTCGCTGATCTGCGGCAAGTCGTCCATCGTGCTGCTTGCGGACGGCACGGTGAACATCAACGGCGTGAAGGGCCTCGTCAACTTCACGGGCGAACTCGACCAGCGCGGCAGCAAGATCTTCCTGAACTGCGACGCGCCCATCGGCAGCGAGCCTGAAGAAGCGGTGGTGGAAGACGGCGTGCCCGTGGCGCCCGCGGCCGCCGCCACGTCGGCCGGGGCATCGGAGCATGCCGTGCCCGCGGCCGCGCCGCCGGGCTATGTCACCACCGGGCTCGGCAAGGGCGTCGACGCCATCGCGGCGCGTTCGCCCACGCTGCAGAGGCAGGTCAAGTTCCTGCAGGGCCAGGGCTGGAAGATCGGCTACGGCGCAGCGGGCGGAGGCACATATGCCGACACCAACCCCGCCGTGAAGAAGATCGTGATCGACGGCAACTACGCGAGCGACCCGTACAAGACTGCCGCGTCGCTGTCGCATGAGGTCGGGCACGCGGTGTATTCGTACCGCTTCAAGCCCGACATGTCCTCGAAGACCGCGTTCGTCAACAGCATGCTCGGCTCCGAGGGCGAGGCCGCGCTCAACCAGATCCAGGTGCAGCGCGAAGTGTGGCGCGCGGCCAAGGTCGACATCCTCAAGGGCGCGAACCCCGCGAACGTGGAAGCCTTCAACGATGCCTACAACAGCATGGTGAAGGGCGGCACCCGGGAGGCCGCAAGGGCCGCGGCCGGCAAGTACTACGGCACGCTCACCACGTCGACCACCGGCGAGCAGTACACGCAGTACTACGGCAACTCCTACGACAAGAAATATGCCGGGAAGCACTGAAACCATGAACCCGCAAGCCACGGCCATGACGCTCTGGCAGGCCATCGATGCGCTGGCGGCGCAGCTGCCGTTCTCCATGCAGAAGGTGGGCCGCACGCTGTCGACCACCCTGAGCGACACGCATGCCGAAGGCGGCACCGTGTTCCAGTTCTTCGAAGGCACGCCGGTGCGCCTTGTGGATGGCGCCGAGCTTGCGCGCATCGACCTGCGCATCAAGCGCGAAGGCGCGCATCCCGGCTTCCTGGTGCTGGAGCTCAAAGGCCGCTGCGTGCCCTTGGCCGAAGTGCGCCAGCACTACCCCGCGCTGGAGATCACCGGCGTGCCGCGCGGCCGTTCGCTCGATGAATCGACCAGCCACACGGCCACGCGCGGCTGGGGCCGGTTGTCGTTCGGCTTCACCGAGCGCAACCCCGATTGCCTGGCCTTCGTGGCCTTCGACCCCACGTAGAACACCCGCAAGAAAGCAGCCTGATGAAGTACCACATCCAGGAAGGCCGGTTCGACGTGCCCGACGACGGGCGCATCGACCGCACGATGAACGTACTGGCCATGCCCGACGGCTCGGGCACCACGCTCATCGTGAGCCGCGACGCGCTGCGCGAGCAGGAGAGCCTGGCGCAGTTCGTGACGCGGCAGATGAACGACCTGACGCGCCAGGTGAGCCAGCTGAAGGAGGTGTCGCGCACCGACATTTCCGTGGGCCCGGCCATCGCGAGCCTGCGGGCCATCGAGCTCGCCACGCAGTTCAGGCAGAACGGGCAGGCGCTGCACCAGCGCCAGGCCGTGTTCGTGCTGCCGCAGGACCCGGCGGGCAAGGCCGTGCTCATTCTCACGGCCAGCAGCCCCGTGCCCTTCGATGCCGATGCGCTCGCGCTGTGGCGGCGCACGCTCGAGAGTTTTCAGCCCAGGGCCTGACATCTCCATGAAGGCCACGAAGACCCATGGCCGGTAAACCCGCCGCCCGGCTGCACGACCCCATTGCTCACACCAATGCGCACGCGCGCTTCTGGGCCAAGTTCGCGGGCGGGCTGATCGGCGGCATTGCGGTGGGCTTTGCCGCGGGCCTGGCGGCGGCCGCCGTGGTCGGCACCGGGGGGCTTGCGGGGCCGCTGGTGGCGGGCGCCGTGGTGGTGGGCGCGCGCATGGCCGGCGGCTATCTCGGCGCGAGCCTGGGCGAGTCGATCGCCGATGCGCTGGTGCCCGAGACCCTCACCGTGACCGGCATGATCACCAGCGGATCGTCTGACGTGTTCATCGACAGCAAGGCCATGGGCGCCGCGCGCGCCTCGCCAGAGATGCCGATGGACACCGTGAGCTGCAAGAACGACTCGCCGCAGATCCTTCTTGCCGAGGGCGCGGAGACCGTGTTCGTCAACATGGGCGTCGCTTCTCGCAAGGACGACCACACCGAATGCGGCGCCAAGGTGAGCGAAGGCTCGCCCACCGTCTTCATCGGCGGGCCGACCGCGCGCGTGCGCGAGGTGGCCGATGAGGTGCCGCTCATCTCGAAGGTGCTGGTGACCGTGTTCAACCTGGTCATGATCTACCGCGGCCTGCGCTGCCTGCCCAAGCTCGCGCGCCAGGGCAAGAACGCGCTGCCTTGCCTGATCGAAGGCGCGGTGGGGCTGGGCATGGGCATCCACGGCATGGTCAGCTCCTTTGGCAACCCGGTGCATGCGGCGACGGGCGGCAAGTTCCTGGGTGGGGAGAGCGAGCTCGACTTCACGCTGCCCGGGCCGCTGCCCATTGCCTGGCAGCGCTTCTACGGCAGCCACGACCTTCGCCGCGACGGCGCGCTGGGGCAGGGTTGGAGCCTGCCCTATGCAATGGAGCTGCGCCTGGGCAGCGATGACCAAGGCCAGCCCATCGTCACGCTCATCGACGAGCAGGGCCGCCCGATGGTGCTGCCCGACATCGAGCCCGGCACCCGCCAGTACAGCCTGCGCGACGGCCTGGACCTGTGCCGCACCGAAGGCGGCCACTACTTCATTCACGTGCCGGGCGGCCTGTTCTTCATGTTCGAGCCGCCGGCCGAAGGCGGGCCGCACGCGCAGACGCTGAAGCTCGCGCGACTCGAAGACCGCAACGGCAACTTCATCGACCTGCGCCACGACGCGCTGGGCCGGCTCGCGGCGCTGACCGACAGCACCGGGCGCCTGCTGGCGCTCGACTACCCGGGCGAGAGCCGCCGGCTGGCCGCGGTGCGCCTGGCCGCCGGCGCACCCGGCGAACTGCCGGGCGTGCTGGTCGCCTACCGCCACGATGCCGAAGGCCGCCTGCTCGACGTGACCGATCGCAACGGCGCGGTGGTACGCCGCTTCGGCTACGACGCCCAGGGCCTCATGAGCTTCCACGCCGACGCTGCGGGGCTGGAGTGCCACTACGAGTGGCGCGGCTCGGCCGGCGACGCACACGTGGCCCGCCACTGGACCAACGACGGCGAGAGCTACACCGTGCGCCGCATGCCCCCCGCCGCCGACGACGCACTGGCGCTGGGCGAGACACTGGTCGTCGACCAGCTCGGCCGCGAGTTCGCCTGGCACTGGAACGCCGACCATCAGGTCACCGACTACACCGACGCGGCCGGCCGCCAGTGGCATGCGGAGTACAACGACCTGCGCCAGCTCGTCGCCATCACCGAGCCCGGCGGTGCCACCACGCGCTGCACCTACGACCCCATGGGCTTCATGAGCAGCCGCACCGATGCGCTGGGCCGCACCCGGAGCACCGGCTGGACCGAGTTCGGCGAGCCATGGCGCGAGACCCTGCCGGACGGCAGCACATGGACCTACGCCTACAGCGACCAGGGCAACCTGGTGCGCGAGACCGACCCGCTGGGCCGCACCACCGAGTACGCCTACGACAGGCGGGGCCTGCCCATCGTCGTGACCGACGCCAAGGGCGGCACCAACCGCATGGCCTGGAACGAGTGCGCGCAGTTGCTCTCCCTGACCGACTGCTCCGGCAAGACCACGCGCTACGCCTACGACGGCTGGGGCCACCTGCAGAGCGTGACCGATGCCGCGGGCCAACGCACCCGGTTGACACACGACGCCATGGGGCGTCTGCTGTCGGTGTCGCTGCCCGACCAGAGCCACCAGTCGTTCCGCCGCGACGCAGCCGGCCGCATCGTGGCTGCCACCGATGCGCTGAGCCGCAGCACGCAGTTCGCATTCGGCCTGCGCGGCCAGCCGCTGGCGCGGCAGGACGCAGAGGGGCGCCGCATCGCGTGGCACTACGACAGCGCCCAGCGCCTGCAGTCACTCGTCAACGAGAACGGCCTGCACTTCGAGTTCGTGCGCGACGCCGCCAACCGCGTGGTGGAAGAGCGCCGCGTGGGCGGCACGCGCGTGCAGGTCGAATACGACGCCAACGGCTGGCCGGTGTGCATCACCCATGTGCCGGGCATCGGCGACGAAGACCTCGCGCTCCACGACGGCACCGCGCCACGGCCCGCCGCGAGCCGGCCCTTGCGCACCGAACTGCTGCGCGACGCCGTGGGCCGCCTCGTCGCAAAGCGCACCGGGAGCCACCACTACCGCTACAGCTACGACCAGCTCGACCGGCTGACCGAGGCGGTCAAGCTGGAGGCGCTGCAACCCGGCACCGGCGGCGAAGTGCGCGCGCTGCACCGCACCGTGTTCGCCTACGACAAGCTCGGCCGCCTCATCGAAGAGACCGCCATCGACGAGCTCACCGGCGAGACGCACACCCTGCGCCACGCGCACGACGAACTCGGCAACCGCACGCAGACCGTGCTGCCCGCCGTCGCGTCGCAGCCGGGCGTGCAGCGCGCGCTGAACTACCTGTACTACGGCTCGGGCCACCTGCACCAGGTCAACCTGTCGCAGCGGCACGGCGACGCACCCGAGGTGCACCAGCTCATCAGCGACATCGAGCGCGACGACCTGCACCGCGAAGTGGCGCGCAGCCAGGGCGCGCTGCACACCCGCTTCGCGCTCGACCCGCTGGGCCGGCGCGCCGCGTCGTGGTGCCGGGCCGGCGGGCTGGACGCGGCCTTCACCACCCAGGACCCGGGCTGGCGCCAGGCCATCGACAGCGCCGGCACCCCCGGCGCCCGCGTGCTCGACGGGCTGATGAAGGAATACAGCTACGACCCCGTGGGCGAACTGCGGCAGAGCCGGCATTCGCTGCAGGGCACCACAGCGCACAGATACGACGCCACCGGACGCATCGAGCAGACCGTGCACAGCGCGGCTGCCGCCAACAGCGAACGCTTCGCCTACGACCCCGCGGGCAACCTGCTCGACCCATCGTCTGGCGCGCCCGGCTACGTGCGCGACAACCTCGTGCGCGTGTTCGAGGACAAGCGCTACAGCTACGACGGCCATGGCCGGCTGGTGCGCAAGAAGGCGGGCAGGCACACAGAGCAGCGCTTCGAGTGGGACGAGGAAAGCCGCCTTGTGGCCGTGCACACCACCCGGCGCCCGGGCACGCCCGAAGCCACCACGCAGCTCACGCGCTTCGACTACGACGCGATGGGGCGTCGCGTGGCCAAGCACGACGCATTCGGCAGCACGCGGTTCATCTGGGAGGGGATGCGGCTGATAGAGGAGCGCAGGGGCTCGCAGGTGGTGAGCTACGTGTACGAGGCGGGCAGCCACGTGCCGGTGGCGCGGCTCGATGCGAAGGCCGAGCCCGCCTCGGCATCGACCACGGCGCAGGTCTTTCACTTTCACAACGACACCGCCGGCCTGCCGGAAGAACTGAGCAACAACGAAGGCCAGCTGTGCTGGCGCGCGAACTACAGGACATGGGGCGCGACCGTTACCGAGCAGTGGGAGGTTACGGCCCTGAATGGCCGCGCCGTTGCATCGACCGGCACGGTGCCCCAGGCCATCGAGCAGAACCTGCGCTTCCAGGGCCAGTACCTGGACCGGGACACGGGGCTGCACTACAACACCTTCCGGTTTTATGACCCGGACATTGGGCGGTTCATCAGCCCTGACCCGATCGGGCTTGCGGGCGGCGACAACCTGCATAGCTACTCGCCCAACCCCATCCGATGGATCGACCCGCTGGGTTGGATCTGCGGCGAGACGCTCGCACGGCCGGTCGGCTTCAACAGGGGCAGCCGCAACTTCACGCTGGAGCAGGGCAACGCCACCTCGGGCTGGAAGCACATCTACGACCGACACGTCGACCCGGCGCGGTTCCCCAACAAGTCAAAGTTCAACTCCAGCATGAGCCAGGGAGAGATTTCCTCGCTGCTGGGCAAGACGCTCAAGCACGGCAAGGAGTCGAGCTACGAGGGGAAGGCCGTGTTCGAGTCCCGGCTGAAGTACGACGGACAATACAAACGCTATCGCGCCACCGTCAACGAAGACGGAACCGTTCGAACCTTCCACCCGCTGGACTGACTATGCTGGACATCTACTACACAGACCCCTCCACAACGGACATGCCCGAAGACCCGGGCAGCCTGGAACTGGCGGGTTCCATCGAACTCGATGCGCACCGTTCGCTGGCCGTCTTGTTCGACAAGGGCAGCAAGGCCGGTGCAAGTTTCAAGTATTTCGAAGATTCCCTGTTGACGCCTGCACAGGTTGCAACGCTGCTGAAAATCTTCACTTCGAATGTGGGAGAACTCGGCGGCAACCGCCAGGCGCTTGCGGCGTTCGACGCGATGCGCGGCATCTTTGAAGGAGCGGTGAGCAAGGGCGCAGGGCTTGTGGCGTTCGGCGACTGAGCCTGTGGTCAGACCGAATGTTCCTTTGACCAAGTGGTGCTGCTTCCATCCAGCGTCACGGTTCATTTCCGCAAGGAGGAGGGCGACGTGCAGGTACTGACGAAGATCGCCGGTGCTCTGCTTTCTTCCGGCGCACTCGCGGACCACTACCGCTCGATGCTGCGGCGCTGAGCGATGGCCCCGGCTGTACGTACTCATGCTCGACAAGGGACTAGTAGATGGCACAGTGCCAGCCTGCTTCTTCGAGAGCCTGTAAGCCCATGACCGCAATTGCTCCCGGCAAACTATTGGCATATTGGGCAGCGCGGCCGACCGTGATGCCGATGCAGGAAGAACTGAGCCTGATCCGCGATATACGCGCACTGGACACTGCCGACATCGCGGAGGATCTTGCGTCGTTCGTCTCGCTCATCGAACTCGTCCAGCGATCGCATGCGAGCAACGGAATTTTCGAGATGACCGAGGCCGACGAAGTGCACACCGCCGGCTTCTTCCAGTGGCTCAAGAGCCTGGAAAGGACGCTTTGCGTGCCGTTGGCAATGCACGCTGATGGCCTTCAGCTAACCTGCGCGGAACTGCAGAAGCGGATGCCTCGATAGCAGCGAGTTCCGGGTGCGGGCAAATTGCGCGGATACGCATTGTTCGTGTGCCACGGTGTGCCCAATGCGGCACTTCCCTTCGTACATTTGTTGGTCGCCGCGCCTCACGGCGAGACATCGATGCACACCGCGCGATGTCGATGTGAGGCACAAAAGGCGACGGCCAAGGTGCGCTAACACCATGGCCGTCTGACCACCTGACGTGCACATCTTTGGAAAGGCAGCACACCAAATGGCTGATCAAATTATCGCCGGGCAAAACGCGCCCACCTTCCACAGCGCAAACGCCTCATCCGACGCGGCTGATCTTCTTGAGAAAAAGTTGTCCCAACTGCAATCCTTGCTGAAGTGTTGCTACGGGGACGGATGTGATTGGTTCGACGCGATCGGGGCAATGCATCGAGACCGCGTCATGTGGATCGCGGCAGACCTTGCCGACGATGCGGCGCAACTCTCTCAGGAACTGCTGAAGCAGATCAATGCGACGGACCTGCCGAGGGCTTGACTAGCAATCGGCCGCTAGGCGGAGGCACCCAGCAAATTAGGGGGGTGCCGCCTCTTCATCAGCGCTGTCGCCAGCGTCCCCTCCCTAGTTCGTGCGCCGAAGGAGAGCAGTCCTAGAACCTGGGTCGAGGTCGGCGCGAAGCCGCCGGCAAATTTCAGGCGAGGCTCTATGAAACCAATGTAGCCAGGATGGGGTGGCAGCGCCCTATTTCATCGGGGATCGACCCTATGAGTTGGGTTGAGTTGTTTAAAGATTGTTAAATTTATGCACTGGCGCCTATCGCCTGCACATTTTTGACCAATCTGCCTCGACCCTCTGCTGCGACATGACCCGCATATTCAGCTTCGACGACTTGCCGACGGCCGACCTTGTCGTGGATGCGATTTATGAAGGGGGGAGCGCCAGCAACACGGGCAGTGACCCGATCGCCAAACTGCTTCCCGGGGCGGGCAACCAGGGTGGATTCAGAGCGTCGGGCCCAGGCTTGAAGAAGAGGTTTGTCGTTCTGTATTCCAGCGGAGAAGAAGGTGACTGGCCCGATCGCTTGGACTTGAACACCGGGCAGTTCATCTACTACGGCGACAACCGTACGCCGGGCCACGATCTTCATGACACCACGCGACGCGGCAATCTTCTTTTGAAGGCGGCCTTTGAGAGCGCTCATGGAGATGCGGCGAAGAGGGCGGAGGTGCCGCCGTTCTTTGTCTTCACCAAATGCCCTACTGCAAAGAGCAATCGGTCTGTCCAGTTCAAGGGGCTCGCGGTGCCGGGCTTTCCAGGTCTTCCCATGGCAGAAGACTTGGTGGCCGTTTGGAAGACGACTGCGGGGGAGCGATTCCAGAACTACCGCTCGGTTTTCACGGTTCTCAACGCGGCGACGGTCTCGCGCGCGTGGATCAATAGTCTCTCGGCTTCGGCGGTTGCGCCAGCAGTTGCGCCTAGCGCATGGCGTTCATGGATAGAGACTGGGGTCTACATGCCGCTGACCTCCGAACCAACGAAAGTGATCCGAAGCGAAAGCGAGCAGCGTCCGGATACGGCCCTCAAAGCGGCAATCCTGGAGCGGGTTTGGACCCATTTCAAAGACTCGCCACATGCGTTCGAGTCTTTTGCTGCCCGGATCTATCAGCTCTCAGATCGGCGCGTGATCATTGATGAGATCACTAGGGGCAGTGTGGATGGAGGACGGGACGCAATCGGCAGGTACTTGCTCGGACTGAGTGGTGACCCGGTCTACGCGGAGTTTGCCTTGGAGGCGAAGTGCTATCGGCCCGCGTCCGAAGGCGTGACGGCGAACACGGTTGGCGTGCGTGAGGTCGCTCGTTTGATCTCTAGGATCAGGCACCGGCAGTTCGGCATCTTGGTAACCACGTCATTGATTGCAAGACAAGCCTACGAGGAGGTGCGTGATGACCGTCATCCGATCGTGTTCATCTGCGGCAGAGATATTGCCGAGATACTGATTCAAGCCGGTTACAACTCGCCGGAGCGCGTTGGCGAGCTGCTCGCCGAATGGCCGGCATGAATCCCGCATAACGGAAAAAGCCCGCTACCTTGTGGATAGCGGGCTTTTAGTTTTGGTGCCGGAGAGATGAATCGAACACCCGACCTTCTCATTACGAATGAGCTGCTCTACCGACTGAGCTACACCGGCGAAGCCTCAGATTATAGACAAAAAATCAGGCTTTCTCTGCGTGGTACTTCGTCAGGCGCTCAACTTCGTTTCTAGAACCCAACATCACGCTCACGCGCTCGTGCAGTTTGGAGGGTTGCAGCTCCAGGATGCGCTGCTTGCCGTTGGTGGCGGCGCCGCCTGCCTGCTCGACCAGCCAGCTCATGGGGTTGGCCTCGTACATCAGGCGCAGCTTGCCGGCCTTTTCGGGCTCGCGCTTGTCCCACGGATACATGAAGACGCCGCCGCGCATCAGGATGCGGTGCACGTCGGCCACCATGCTGGCAATCCAGCGCATGTTGAAGTCCTTGCCGCGCGGGCCTTCCTTGCCGGCCAGGCATTCGTCGATGTAGCGCTTCACGGGCTCGTCCCAGTGGCGCATGTTGCTCATGTTGATGGCAAATTCCTTGGTGTCAGCCGGAATCTGGATGTCTTCCTGCGTCAGCACGAAGCTGCCTTGCTCGCGGTCCAGCGTGAACATGGCCACGCCGTTGCCCACGGTCAGCACCAGGGTGGTTTGCGGGCCGTAGATGCAGTAGCCGGCGGCCACCTGCTGGGTGCCGGGCTGCAGGAAGTCGCTTTCCTGCACGCCGGGGTGGTCGTCGGGCTTCTTCAGCACGCTGAAGATGGTGCCGATGCTCACGTTCACGTCGATGTTGCTGCTGCCGTCCAGCGGGTCGAACATGAGCAGGTATTCGCCCTGCGGGTAGCGGTTGGGCACCACGTGGATGGATTCCATTTCCTCGCTGGCCATGGCCGCGAGGTGGCCGCCCCATTCGTTGGCTTCGATCAGCACTTCGTTGGCGATGATGTCCAGCTTCTTCTGGATCTCGCCCTGCACGTTCTCGCTCTCGGCCGTGCCGAGCACGCCGCCCAGCGCGCCCTTGTTGACGGCCTGGCTGATGCTCTTGCAGGCACGGGCGACCACTTCGAGCAGCAGGCGCAGCTGGCCGGGAATGAGGCCGTCGGCGCGCTGTTGTTCGACGAGGTAGCGGGTGAGGGAAATCTTTTGTTGAGCCATGTGTCTTGTGGGGTTCGGTTGCTTCAGTTTCCGGCGAGAGCGCGCGTCACCACTTCATGGGTGTCCTTGCTCAGGTCGGGCTTTGCGGCCACGCGGGCAATGGCTTCGCGCGCGGCGCTGCGGTATGGCTCGGCCAGCTTGCTCCAGCGGTCGAGCGAGCGCGCCAGGCGCGCGGCCACCTGCGGGTTGATGGCGTCCAGTTCGATGACGCGTTCGCTCCAGAACACGTAGCCGGCCGCGTCGGGGCGGTGGAAGGCGCCGGGGTTGGCGCTGCAGTAGCTGAAGATCACGCTGCGCGCGCGGTTGGGGTTCTTCAGCGAGAAGTCGGGGTGCTTCATCAGCTGCTTGACCAGCGGCAGGATGTCGCCGCCGCGGTCGCTGGCGCCGGCCTGCAGGGAGAACCACTTGTCGATGACCAGCGCCTCGTCCTTGAAGATGGCGTGGAAGCGCGCCAGCGCCTGCGCCGCCAGGGTGTGGCCCGACGACACCAGCGCGTTGAGCGCGTTGAAGCGGTCGGTCATGTTGCCCGCGTCCTTGAAGCGCTGCAGCGTCTTGCCCGGCCACACCACGTCGCCGGAGGCGCGTGCCGCCAGGCACAGGAAGTTGAGCGCCATGCCGGCCAGCGCGCGGCGGCCCGACGAGGTCGGGTCGGGGCTGTAGGCGCCGGTGTCGTGGTTTTCTTCGTAGGCCTGTTGCCAGTCGGCGAAGAGGGCGGTGGCCAGCTGGGCGCGCATGGCTTCGCGCACCAGGTGCACGCGCTGCGGGTCGACCACTTCGAGCTGCTCGGCAATGTAGGTTTCCGACGGCAGCGTGAGCACCAGTTCCTTGAAGGCGGCGTCGAGCTGCGGGTTGCGCAGCACGCTGCGCATGGCGTCGATGTAGGCGTCGTTCAGCACCGGCGTGGTGTCGGTGGCCAGGGCGGCAATGCCCTGCAGCGCGGCGCGCAGGCCCAGGCGCTGGCCGGCTTCCCAGCGGTTGAACGGGTCGGGGTCGTTGGCCAGCAGGGTCAGCAGCTGGGCGTCGGTGTACTCGAAGTCGAGGATCACCGGCGCGCTGAAGCCGCGCAATATGGAAGGCACGGGCTCGGCGTCCAGCCCTACGAAAGTGATCTGCTCGCCGGCGCGCGACAGCACCAGGGTGCGCGTGCCGCGCGTCACTTCGCTTTCGCCTTCGAGCTGCAGCGGCAGTTCGCGGCCGTTGGCGTCGAGCAGGCCCACGTTCAGCGGAATGACGAAGGGTTCCTTGACCGGCTGGCCCGGTGTGGGCGGGCAGCTCTGCACCACGCTCAGGGTGTAGCTGCGGTTCGCGGGGTCGTACACGCCGTGGGCCGCAAGGCGCGGCGTGCCGGCCTGGCTGTACCAGCGCTTGAACTGCGGCAGCAGGCGGGCCAGTTCGGAGTCGGGGTTGGCGTCGGCAATGGCCTGCGCGAAGTCGTCGCAGGTCACGGCCTGGCCGTCATGGCGCTCGAAGTAGAGCGTGATGCCCTTCTCGAACCCTTTGCGGCCGACCAGCGTCTGCATCATGCGCACTACCTCGGCACCCTTTTCGTAGATGGTGACGGTGTAGAAGTTGCTGATCTCGATGTAGCTGTCGGGCCGCACCGGGTGGGCCATGGGGCCCGCGTCTTCTGGGAACTGGGCGGTGCGCAGCACGCGGACGTCTTCGATGCGCTTCACGGCGCGGGCCGAGGCGTCGGCGCACAGGTCCTGGCTGAATTCCTGGTCGCGGAAGACGGTGAGGCCTTCCTTCAGCGAGAGCTGGAACCAGTCGCGGCAGGTCACGCGGTCGCCGCTCCAGTTGTGGAAGTACTCGTGGCCGACCACGCTTTCGATGTTGCTGTAGTCGGCGTCGGTGGCGGTGGCCTGGTTGGCCAGAACGTACTTCGTGTTGAAGATGTTCAGGCCCTTGTTTTCCATGGCGCCCATGTTGAAGTCGCTGGTGGCGACGATCATGAAGCGGTCCAGGTCCAGCGGCAGGCCGAAGCGGGCCTCGTCCCACAGCACCGAGTTGATGAGCGAGTTCATCGCGTGCTCGGTCTTGTCGAGGTCGCCGGCGCGCACGTACACCTGCAGCAGGTGGTCCTTGCCGCTGCGCGCCTTGATGCGCTGCTCGCGCGCTACCAGCTTGCCCGCCACCAGGGCGAACAGGTAGCTGGGTTTCTTGAACGGGTCGACCCACTTGGCAAAGTGGCGGCCTTCGGGCAGTTCGCCCTGTTCGACCAGGTTGCCGTTCGACAGCAGCACCGGGTAGGCGGCCTTGGCGGCGCGCAGCGTGACGGTGTAGCTCGCCATCACGTCCGGACGGTCGAGGAAATAGGTGATGCGGCGGAAGCCCTCGGCCTCGCACTGCGTGAAGAAGGTGTCTTCGCTCACGAACAGGCCCATCAGCTTGGTGTTCTTGATGGGGCAGCAGGTGGTGAAGATCTCGAGCTCGAAGGCATCGGGCAGGCCGTCGATGACGAGCTGGTCGCCTTCCATGCGGAACGACGCGCCCTGGCCGTTGACCAGCACGCGCGCCAGATTCAGTTCGTCGCCGTCCAGGCGCAGCGGCTGCACCGGCACATCGGGGTTGCGGCGCATCTGCATGCGGTTGAGCACGCGGGTCTTGGCGGGGTCGAGGTCGAAGGTCAGGTCGACGGTGTCGATCCAGTAGGCCGGAGCGGCATAGTCTTCGCGGCGAATGGCAATGGGTTGCCCTTGGGCGTCACGCTGCAGCATCGAGGGTCTCCAGAAAATTTGAATGGGCGAGTTCGTTGTAGTCGCGAACGGCGGCGATCACGTGGGGGCCTGCCAGCTCGGCGGCGGTATGGGTGCTGCAAACGGCCACGGCACGCATGCCGCCGCGGCGCGCGGCCTCGATGCCGAAGGGCGCGTCTTCGAACACGATGCAGCGCTCGGGCGCCACGCCGATGCGGCGCGCGGCTTCGAGAAAGATGGCGGGCGTGGGCTTGCCGGTGAAGCCTTCGTCGCCGCCCACGATGGCCAGCGGCAGCGGGTCCATCTTCAGCCGGGACATGGCGAACTCGATGTTGTGCTTGTCGCCCGCCGTGCCCACCGCCACCTTGAGCCCGCGCGCCTCTGCCGCCTTGGCGAAGGCGGTGAAGCCGGCCACTTCGGTGAAGTTGTCGTGGAACATGGCGCGGTAGATCTCTTCCTTCTCGTGCACCATGGCCAGGCACTCGGCATCGGACAGCTCGCGCTCGAACAGCTCGCGCATGCACTCGGTGCCGGTGCGGCCGGTGGTGCGCGCGAGGATGTCGCTCACGTCGAGCTTCAGGCCGTGGCGCGCCACGAATTCGATCCACGACCGCGCATGCCAGGGCATGGAGTCGATCATGGTGCCGTCCATGTCGAAGATGAAGGCTTCGACCTTGCCGTGCATCGGGCTCATTGGGGTTACACGCCTTGCTTGAGAGAGGCTTCGATGAACACGTCGAGGTCGCCGTCCAGCACCTTCTGGGTGGCCGAGACTTCGACGTTGGTGCGCAGGTCCTTGATGCGGCTGTTGTCCAGCACGTAGCTGCGGATCTGGTGGCCCCAGCCCACGTCGGTCTTGCTGTCTTCGAGCTTCTGCTGTTCTTCCTGGCGCTTGCGCATCTCGTGGTCGTACAGGCGCGAGCGCAGGCGCTTCCACGCCACGTCGCGGTTGCTGTGCTGGCTGCGGCCGTCCTGGCACTGCACCACGATGCCGGTCGGAATGTGCGTCAGGCGCACGGCCGAGTCGGTCTTGTTGATGTGCTGGCCGCCGGCGCCGCTGGCGCGGAAGGTGTCGGTGCGCACGTCGGCCGGGTTGATCTCGATCTCGATGGAGTCGTCGATTTCCGGGTACACGAAGATGCTGGCAAAGCTGGTGTGGCGCCCGCCCGACGAGTCGAACGGCGACTTGCGCACCAGGCGGTGCACGCCCGTTTCGGTGCGCAGCAGGCCGAAGGCGTAGTCGCCTTCTACCTTGATGGTCGCGCCCTTGATGCCGGCGGTGTCGCCCGGCGTTTCGTCTTCGATCTGCGTCTTGAAGCCCTTGCGCTCTGCGTACTTCAGGTACTGGCGCAGCAGCATGCTGGCCCAGTCGCAGGCCTCGGTGCCGCCGGCGCCGGCCTGGATGTCGATGAAGGCGTTGAGCGGGTCGGCCGGGTTGTTGAACATCCGGCGGAATTCGAGCTGCTTGATGTCGGCTTCGAGCGCGGCGGCGTCATCGGCGATGGACTGCAGGCCGTCCATGTCGCCTTCTTCCTTCGACATCTCGAAGAGTTCGGTGTTGTCCGACAGCCCGTTGGTGAGACGGTCGAGCGTGACGACCACGTCGTCGAGCGACTTCTTCTCCTTGCCCAGCTCCTGGGCCTTCTTCGGGTCGTTCCAGACGTTCGGGTCTTCGAGCGATGCGTTGACTGTCCTCAGTCGTTCAGCTTTGGCATCGTAGTCAAAGATACCTCCGTAAATCGACCGTGCGGGCGCTCAGGTCCGCGAGCATTGCGCCGATTTGGTTGATCTGTTCTGCGTCCATGGGGTGTCCTGACTGTGTTCGGGGGAAACCGGACATTTTCTCATGCTCCGGTGAACCGCCCGGCAGTGGCCCCGTATTGCTCCTTCCCCCGCTGGGGGAAGGCCGGGATGGGGG